>JBIKIM010000100.1:0-5110 GCA_044361605.1 Bacteroidia bacterium
GGTTTGAAAGCCGTCGTTGAAAGCGCCTCCTAAATAGGTGCTTCCTAAAAGCGATTTGCCGTCGGGGGTGAATTTGGTTAATACGATGTCGTAACCGCCTGCAATGGTTTTTTGGATGGCTGAATCACGGTGGGTGGGATAATTGGTAGAAACGGTGCTCCCGAGTAGTAATAAATTGCCTTGTAAATCGGTTGCTAAACTATGGGGATATTCGTTATTACTTCCCCCTAAATAAGTGGCATAGATCAAGGAATTGCCATTGGGACTGTATTTGCTGATGCTAATATCGCAGGGCAGAAAAACGGGTTCTGCTCTATTGGTGCTGCCTCCGTAGGTAGTTTGAAAGGCCCCTGTGGTAACGGGATAGGCTCGGCTGGAGGCATCAACAATACCTCCGGCGTATAAAGAGCCTTGGTTGTCGTAGGTAGCGGTAAAGCCAAAATTGTCGGCGGTTGATCCGCTGTAGGTACTAAAAACCAACACGGGATCGATTACAATGGTGTCGTTAGTATTGCGGGTCCCCAATTGAAGCGTAACGCTATTTTTCCCTGTTTTTGAATATTGACAGGCAATATTTTTTTTGGGATTTTTTTCACCTCTGCGGGTTCGATAAGCCTTGGGGCTGGAAAGGTTGCAAGAGGCGTGTTCTCCTCTTAATATCACCGTATTTTTAGATAATAACAGTTTTTGCTGTCCAGAAAATTGCAATTTGATGTTTTCAGCATTGGCACCGGGTCGCAAAATCCAATCGAATTCAACCTCTTCATTTTGGGTGTAAATACGAAGATCGGTATTGGGATATATGTTTTTAAGTGTGATACTTTGGCTGGGATATACGTTGGTTTTCCAAGATTTGGGATCGTTGCCTAAGTAATAATTGAGGTAATAGGGCGCTGGATTTTCAAATAGAATGTCTGAAGGGGATTGGCCTTGATCGAATATAACATCAAAAACTTGATACCGGATGGTGAAGGCGGAATCGGTACTTTTATAATGAAAGGATTGGTGAATGAGGGGCTTATCGCGGGTATTTATTAGTTTGATACGCAGGCGGTCTTCACATACATAAACCTGCCCTAAGGGGTGGTGAAAAACGGCAATAGGTGGATTTTGGTGGTTGTCATCGGTTAGTTCAATTTGACCGATATTGGGCTCAAAATAGCCTGTCTGGGCATGCATGGTATGGGCGTATATGCCTATTACCAGCCCTAAAACGGCATATTTTATAAATCCCATAACAAACAAATTTAGTCAAAAAAAGAAAGCCCCGCATTTTATGCAGGGCTTATGACTATTTTATGGGTTTGATTTCGATATTCAGGGCGGCACTTAGCAGCGCGGCAATTTGATCGGCATTTTGTTTAAAGGTAAGAGTGCCCGTAAAGTGGGGTTGATTCAGGTTGCTTTGAGATACCGTAAATTGCATGTCGTTGCTGTGTTTAAGCGTTTCTAAAACAAAGGCAAGCGGTGCATTGTCAAATTTAAGGTACTCGCTATTAACGATCAAAGGGTTTTGGTTTTGGTTCCAGCTAGTGAGTTCATTTTCACTGGATAAGACGCCTTGATTTTTGGTTAGAATTATTTCTTGTTTGGCATTTTCTACTTTTACCTTACCGTGATTTACGAATACTTTAACGGGCGTATTGGGATATGCGTGAACGTCGAAGCCAGTACCTAAAACGGTAATTTGAGTAGTCGGCGTTTGAACGGTAAAGGGGGCTTTCTCGTTGCGGGCTACTTCAAAACGGGCATGGCCTTTTAGTTCAATTTGGCGTTGTGATTCTGAAAAGCGGTACGTGATTTCGCTATTGGCGGCTAACATGGCGGTACTACCATCAGGCAAGGTGATTTCTCTAGCTTGTTTAGAGGTGGTAGTTTCGGTAGTTTGGGCGATTTGTGCGGTGGTTTCCGGTTGGAAATACATGTAGCCGGAGAGCACAAGCAAGGCAATAACAGCGGCATAACTTAAAATGCGGCGGTAGGCGATGCTTAACGTAGTGGGTTTTAAAATCTTTTTTTCTTGTTTGAGCGTGGCTTCAAATTTTTGCCAAGCAAGGTCGTTTTGGGCGGATTCACTTGGAGTATATTTCTTGGCAAGATCCCAGATGTCAGAAAATTCATCTTGAGGTCTTGGTTCGGGATTGTGGGTGTTCATGGCTGTTTACTTGGTTTGATTGATGGAGCTGAATTCAAGCGACATGGCTTGAACTTGTTGTTGAATGAATGCGACGGTTAGTGAAAACTGTGGATTGTCTTGGATCCATTTTTCTAATTGGGTCTGTTCGTCGTGTTCCATTAAGCCGGCGGCGTATTTGGTGATTACGTTTGATTCAAGTTGTTCTTTCATCCTTTGAAGGGTTAACAAATACTATGACACCAAAAAAAGGGGTATCCCCCAAAAGATTTTTAAAAAAAGTTTAAATTTCTTTTAACGTACACATTTTCAATTATTTCCACTACGGATATTCCATCTGAAATTGGGGTGTCTGGATTGGAAATTCCGTTTAACGTATCGATTACATTTTGGATAACGTGGTGGTGGTTGGAGGCAGACCCTTGGTAACCCGGATAGTGATTGGGTGCGGCTGAGGGTGGCAGTTGGGGTTGGGTATAGTTGCGGATATGGCAGTAACGCAGCTCGTTCATGTATTGTCCGGCGACCTCAACGGTGCCGTTTTCAGCGATTATTTCGATACTGCTTTTGAAATTCTGATCAAAAACGGAGGTGGTGTAATGGAAACTGCCTTGTTTCACGATGGCATTGTGAAAATGGAAGTGGCCACTGTCTTCGAATTCGGTATTTTTTTGGTGGTTGTGGTTAAAAAAAGCTTGGTTGTGAATGTCTATGGGTCCAAAAAGCCAAAAGAGCAAATCTACGAAATGAGAAAATTGGGTGTAAAGGGGTCCGCCGTCTTGGGCTAAGGTACCATGCCAATTTCCGGGTTGGTAGTAGCGATCGTCGCGATTCCAAGCGCAGTTGACCTGCACGGAATAGACCGTTCCTAAAATTCCCCCAGAAAGAAGGTTTTTGAGCCAAATTGAAACCGGCGAATAACGGTTTTGCATGACACAAAAAATATGTTTTTGCTCTTTTGTGGCGGCACGCTGAAGGATTCTGGCGTCTTCGGCTTTTAAGGTTATGGGCTTTTCGATTACGACATTTTTTTGTGCATTCAAGGCCTTTAGCGCCAATTCAAAATGGCTGGCATTGGGTGTACAAATGTGTATGGTATCGGTGTCTGAGTTCTGGAGGAAGTCGTTCACATCGGCGAACGGAGGAACGTAATCGGGAATTTTACGGGTATCGATATCGTAGATCGCGTTGAGTTTGGCATGGGGATGGGCGGAAATTTCTTGGGCATGTCGGGTGCCTATGCGACCCATGCCGATGATGCCAAAATGCCATTGTTTATTCATGAATTGATTGGGCAAAAATGCAAAACTTTTTAATGAGAATGGGTATTCCTGAGAGAATGTTTTGAAATTAGCCTTTAATACCCATATTTTGCAGTAGAAAATGAAGAAAGAAACGATATTGGTTATTGGGTCCTGCGGACAGTTGGGAACAGAATTGGTGGAGGCGTTGCGCGAAATTTACGGTAACGACCAGGTTATCGCTTCGGATATTCGCAAGGCCGACGGAGACGTTTTTGAGTCGGGTCCTTTCGAATTGTTAGACATACTCGATGCAAATGCGTGGAAAGGTATTTTACAGAAGTATCAACCTACTCAAGTGTATCATTTGGCGGCTTTGCTAAGCGCCACAGCGGAACAGCAGCCCGAGTTTGCTTGGAAGCTGAATATGCAAGGTTTGTTTCATGTTTTGGATGCGGCCAAAGAAACAGGATCTTCTATAGGTCGGGTGTATTGGCCTAGTTCTATTGCAGCCTTTGGTCCAAATACGCCTCGTTTCGAAACGCCCCAATACGGTCCGATGGATCCTACAACGGTTTATGGGATTAGTAAATACGCGGGAGAACTTTATATACAATACTATTACAAGCGCTATGGAGTGGATACACGCAGCTTGCGTTATCCCGGTTTAATCGGCCATAAGAGCGATCCAGGCGGGGGAACAACCGACTATGCGGTGGCCATTTATCACGATGCATTAAAGGATAAGCAACATACGTGTTTCCTAAAGGAAGGAACCACCTTGCCCATGTTGTATATGCCCGATGCGTTGAAAGCCACGCTGGATGTAATGCATACCCCCGCGGAGAATATCAAAATGCGCATGAGTTATAATTTGGCAGGAATGAGTTTTGCTCCGGAAGAGATTGCAGAGAGCATAAAACGGCATATTCCAGACTTTAACATTTTATACGCGCCCGATTCTCGACAAGCGATTGCAGACTCATGGCCCGCCGTAATTGATGACAGTTTGGCTCGGACGCATTGGGGTTGGAAGCCCGATTATGATTTGGCTCGAATGACCGCTGACATGCTCGAAAACATTGCCCCGAGGTATAGATAAGTACCTAAAAGGGTATAAATTGGTATGTGATTAATCTTTTTTTGGTAGGGAAATTGATTGATTTATGTGCAATTTTGCATCGCATTCAAATAGGCATATAGGTCAACATGGGTTTTCTTAACAACATAAAATCAGTACTTGGTTTTTGGAAGCGCAAGCCCCGAACTGAAATTTCACAAGCAATGTTTTCCCGATTGAGAAGTTCACAACCGGCGGAAAAAGAAGCGGCCGCTAAGGTTATAAAGTTTGGAAAAAGGCATTTTGTGAGCCCGGAAGATTTAGAAGAATTGTACCAAGCGGAGTTGGAGTATGAGCAGAAAAAATATAAGGCGCGGCATGATTTTCCCCATCAAACCGAGATTCGCAAGGCCGATATTGAAGTAGCGAAAAAGGAAAAATACCTACGCATCAAGCATGCTATGTCGCAAGAGTCCTACCGTAAATATCGGGTCTATCGCGATCGACTTCGTAAAAAATATCCGCAGAAAGCACAATAAAAAAGAGCCGAAACACATTTCGGCTCTTTTTTGTTAAACTTTATACGAGTTAAAATAATTAGGCTTT
Organism: Bacteroidia bacterium; assembly: GCA_044361605.1. GTDB lineage: Bacteria > Bacteroidota > Bacteroidia > NS11-12g > UBA955 > VMCP01. The sequence continues at coordinate 5,042 of JBIKIM010000100.1, forward strand.
TTTATTTAAGCCATAGCGCAGGAGATTAAAAAGGGATGCTTTGGTTCAATCCTTTTCCAATTAGGGTCG
>JBIKIM010000101.1:0-5101 GCA_044361605.1 Bacteroidia bacterium
CCTGATTACCCAATCCAATTTTTTATTATTAGACGAGCCTACGAACCATTTGGATATGTTCTCGGCATCCGTGTTGGCAGAATCTTTAAATGAATATGCCGGTTCATTGCTTTTTGTATCGCACGACCGTACATTTATAAGTCGCGTAGCCAATAAGATTTGGTGGATTGAAAACGGGGTTATTCGGGAATATCCTGGAACTTATGACGAATACAACGACTGGATTCGCACGCGTACTCCTGAAGTAGCAACGTTAAAACCAGCGCAAAAGGTAGTCGTAGACAACGTTCCCACCGAAAAGGTAGAAAAATCAGCGCCGAAAGGGGTCTCAAAGAATAAAATTCAAGAATGGGAGCGGCAGATGGAAAGTCTTGAAGCAGAGATAAAATCGATGGATTCGGAATTGGCCACCTTAACGTTGAAAATGCAAGATGGCGATGTTGTGGGTAATTCGGAGGTTTTAATGGACTTGGTTGAAGCCCATAGGAAGTTGCAGATGGATCGCGATGCACGGCAAGTTGCCCTCGACGGTGTGATGGAGCTTTGGATAGATGCGCAATAAGATTCAATAAAAACCGTGAAAAGCCGTTATATTTGGACAATGAAGCGGTTATTTTGGCTCCTAATAGTAGGTGCGTTCCTAAACCCATTGGGTGCCACAACCGATAGTACCCTGCGTTTAACCAATGCGGTTTACGAAGGCGATGTACGGTCTATCGTATTTCGAAATTCCAATAGCGGGTTTAATTTTCCCTTAATAACGTTGGGTTCGGCAACGGGTGATTTGGAGCTGAGTTTCGATCAGTTACAAGCCGAACGCGATTATTATCAAGTTACCTTGGTGCATTGTGATGCCCTTTGGCGTAAATCGCCGATATCGCGCACTCAGTACCTTGATGGCATGGGATATCAAGAGTTTGATCAAGTTCGTTTCTCCAACGGTACGTTGACGTCCTATGTTCATTACGAGACCCGATTGCCCAACGCCGATATGCAACCTAAGCTTTCAGGAAATTATGTCCTGGTTGTTTACCGCAACTACGATGAAAACGACATTGTTTTCTCGCGCCGACTTATGGTATTGCAACCAAAAGGCAATGTGCAAGTCCAAATTTCGCAAAGTAGTCAAGTAGAATTTCGACAATTACAGCAACAAGTTAATTTCACTTTTAATAAAACAAGCGGAGATTATTTTATGCCCAATCCGCATCGCGACATGACGTCGGTTGTTTTACAAAATGGAGATTGGAATACGGCGATTACCAATCTGAAGCCGCAGTTTATCAAAAACGAATCCTTTGTGTACAATCAAATGATGGGCTCACAGTTTTGGGGCAATAACGAATTCCGTTTTTTCGATATTAGGAGTCTACAAACAGCGGCTGCAGGCGTTAAAAAGCGCGAAAATATTGGCGGACAAAAACATGTTTGGCTCATAGGAGATCGCAGTCGGGGCAGCGATGCGTATACCAATTGGAAAGATTATAACGGGCGGGTTTATTACGACAATCGAGATGTGCCGAGTAATCAACCGGCTGAAAGTGATTATTGTTTTGTGCATTTTTCACTGTCGAGCCCTCTTTTGGATAAAGACATTTATGTATATGGAGAAATGAGCGATTGGCGCATTCTAGAGCCCTATAAAATGTACTACAATGCCGAAAATCAACACTACGAGGCGGTGATCCCATTGAAGCAGGGTTTTTATAATTATATGTATGGAATTCGGGAATCGCAAGCGGATAATTTTCTAAATTTTGTTCCTTTTGAGTCCTCTCATTCGGTGGCCGAAAATAATTATATGGTCTTGATTTATCATCGTAATCCGGTTTTGCCATACGATGAATTAATCGGGTACGGTTTGAATAATTCGCAACCTAATCGGTAATAAGATTAAGGTTTCAAGAGGTATAAGTGCATCCCCTTATAAGTGCCGCCCTTAGCAAATGTGTTCATGATCTTAGGTGTTTTCCATTTTTCGGGAAGGCTTTCATAGGTGGCCATTAAGGAATCTTGTGGTCGAACTTCATGGGTTAACAAAACAACCTTATCGTATTGGTTCCAATTAAAATGCTGGGGATAGAAGTCAATTCCATAATCGAAACGCAGGTAATTTTGTCCGAGGTGTGTGTGATAAAAGCCGATAGACTCGCCCAGCAATAGGGTGCGGGTATGGGGTTCGGATTCTAGTTCTTTTCGGAGGAAGTCATGAACGCCTTTGGGACTTCGGGCTTGGGCTTGCAAAAGGGCCGCGGTGTGTCGGCCGGTAAACGAAAACACACCGTTTACCGCAATTAATAAAGCCAATAATTTAAGTGCAGGTGCTTGGATATGGATGCGTTTGGAACTTAAAAACAACAATATTCCGAGTATCCAAAAAACGGGCAGATACCGGTATTGGGGGGTAATGATTCCAAAGAGTAAGATTATTCCTAGCAACCAAGCTCCGTAGATCCAAGAATCGGGCTTTCGCCACATTTTCTGTTTCCAAAACAGGTTTAGCATAACGAATACCAAACCGTAGAAGAGAAAAGGATTGAGGGGTTGTTCTCGGTAGTAGGGGAAAAAACGATACCAAAGGGAGTTTGCTATTGGGTTGTGAGGCAAATCGGTTTGGGTGAGTGTATGGTGTTGGGCATGGAATCCCATTTGTTGGGTAATAACGCTCCAATCGAAGTTTACGGAGGCTAAAAAAGCCAAAGGAGCGAGGAGGGTTAATAGGGCAGCGGTTATTTTTTGACGGGGTGTTAAACGAAGCCAATCGGAAAGAAACCAAACCAATAAAAAGGGCCAAACATACACATGGGCCATGGACAAAAATCCAATCAAGAGGGACTTGAAGCCCCAGAGTCGTTTTTTGGGTGCCCAATAAAAAAGGAGTAAGGTTCCGAAGATCAATAGGGGTTCAATCCGCATACTGCGACTCAGTTCGAATACCGATTTGTCGAGAAAAGCGATAGCGACCCAAACGGTGGCCCAGAAGTCGTTCAGTGGGCTGTTTTTGCGAATGATGCGATAGGTAAGTAGTATGCTTCCCCAAATAACAAGAGCAAACGGGAGGCGAACCCAAAAAATTTCAATGGGTAGAAACGACAGATATGCCGTTTGAAACCATTGCAAGGCGGGTAAATAGGAGGCGAAAATGATATCGCAATTGGGATTCGGCCAAAGTTTGGAGGTGTATTGACCGTTGTGGATGAATTGAACAGCGGGATCTAAATTGAGGACCTCATCGGTCCATGCCACGGGCAGGGAATCTAAATTAATAAGGGATAGGGCGGTATAAACCAGGAAAAAAACAAGGATGGCCGGATACGATTTTAAGGCCTGGCGCATACGGAAAGCTTATTGAAAATGGACCAAAATGGCGTTTTTGTCTACGGCTTGTTTGGATGTAACCTCCACCGATTTAATAATGGCATCGATGGGCGATTTGATGGCATTTTCCATTTTCATGGCTTCTAAAATGAGCAAGGTGTCGCCTTTTTTTACGGCATCACCAGGATGGACTTTAATGTCTAATACCAATCCGGGCATCGGCGCTTTAACCCAGTCAATTTTGGGGGTTAAGGCATCTTGGAGTCCCATTGCGGCAAGAACCTCATCAATGGGCTCGGTAATTTTAAGGGTGTGTTTCTGTCCTTCGTATAAAAGGGTCACTTCTTTGGTGTTGCGGTCGATATTCAGACAGCGAAAGGTATGCACTTTATTGGGGGTGATAATCCAAAGGGTTTCGGAATCGCGTTGCACGATTTCTGTAGTGGTTGAATCATCGGCAACGAAAATATCGAGGTATTTTTTAAGTATAATATGTTGGTTGGGGGTGCTGACTTTCATAATTAAACAGTTCTATCGATAACAAAATTAACGAGATCGCGCAGATTTTCTTTGTATGGGGAATTGGTTTTTATGGAATCGAGTGTTTGGAACGCTTCTTCTCTTAGTTGGTTCATTTGGGTATAAGCCGCTTGAATACCTCCGTATTCGTTGATAAAGGCGACTACTTTTTGCATTTTTTCGGCGTCGGAAATTTTAGAATTAATGACGCTTCGAATGTGTTTTCGACGCAAATAATCGGCATTTTGAAGGGCTAAAATGATGGGCAGGGTTAGCTTTTTATCTTTGATATCTAGGCCTGCAGGTTTGCCTGATTTGTTCTCGCCAAAATCGAATAAATCGTCGCGAATTTGAAATGCCAGTCCAATAAGTTCACCAAAACGGTGCATTTTACGCACCTCTTCTTCGTCATTGGTGGTTGAACGTGCACCAATAGAACAGCATGAGGCAATAAGGGAAGCCGTTTTTTTGCGTATAATTTCGAAATAAACAGCTTCGGTGGTTTTGAAGGTTCGGGCGTTTTCGATTTGAAGTAGTTCGCCTTCGCTCATATCTTGAACGGCGGTACTAACAATTTCGAGCAGGTCGAAATCCTTGTTTTTTACACTCAGTAGGAGTCCTTTTGAGAGCAGAAAATCGCCCACGAGTACGGCAATTTTATTTTTCCAAATGGCGTTAATACTGAAGAATCCCCGGCGCTGGTGGCTTTCATCCACGACATCGTCGTGCACGAGGGTAGCGGTATGTAGTAGTTCTACGAGGGCGGCACCGCGGTAAGTGCGTTCTGAGATTTCCCCAAAGAGTGCGGCGCTATACAGAACAAATATGGGTCTTATTTGCTTGCCTTTTCGCTTCACGATATACGTCATGATGGTATCGAGCAGCGGCACTTGAGTTTTCATGCTTTGCCGAAATTCTTTTTCAAAGAATTTGAGTTGGGCCTCAATGGGTTTTTTTATTTGCTCAATAGAAGCACTCATAAATGTATGGCAAATGTACGGATTTTGCATGAACTGCGGCTTTTACAATTATGGTTTCGTGGGGCGATGCTCGCCCAAAAGTTTAGACGACAGGATATAGTAGGACGGTGCTCGCTCCAACGGTTTATCGGTTAGAAGTTAGGGCTTAGAAGTTAGAGGCAGGGGTTAGGGATTAGAGGGTTAGGAGTTAGAGGCAGGGGTTTAGGGGATCAGAGGGTTATAGGTTAATGGTAAGAAGTTAGAGTTTAGGAGTTAGTGGTTGCGTGGTGTGTCATGCCGAAGAT
>JBIKIM010000102.1:0-5090 GCA_044361605.1 Bacteroidia bacterium
GTGCCGGGCTTCAGACTCGCTAAAATGAGCAATTCCGTTCCCAATATCCTCCGAAAAAAAGGTAAAATGACCGGGCATTAATTATGTTTCCAAGTAGTACCTTCTTTTGAATCCATGAGCTCAACCCCCTTTTCTTTCAGGCGATTTCGAATGGCATCGCTCAGCGCATAATTTTTATCTGTTTTTGCTTCGCTTCGCAATGTGATTAAAATATCCATCACTTCATCAAGGATATCACTATGGGCTTCTACCTCTGTTTGAAGTCCTAATATTCCTTGAAAATAAACAGTTATTAAGTTGGAAATTTTCAGCAAATCGTGCGCGCTTAACGCGGCTTTTTTATCGACAGCTAAATTGATAAACTTGGCCAATTCGAAAAATTGAGCAATCGCTATGGGTGTATTCAAATCGTCGGATAAAGCGGAAACTATGGCTTTCTCCACCGCCTCTATATCAACGTTTGACTCTTTTTCGGGAACTATACTTTCCAGTTTTTTAAAGGATTCTAGTAATCGTTTTAATCCTTTTTCTGAACCTTCCAACGCCACCTCTGAAAAATCTAGTGTGCTTCTGTAATGCGCTTGGAGGACAAAAAATCGCAAGGTATTCGGACCAAAACCACGGCTTAATAAATGGTGATTCCCATTAAATAACGCACTCACTTGAATTCCGTTATTCAAACTTTTTGCCATTTTCTGACCGTTAATGGTAATCATATTGTGGTGCATCCAATAACGGGCGGGATTGTGTTTATGAACCGCCGTACTCTGGGCTATTTCGCATTCATGATGGGGAAACAACAAGTCCATTCCCCCGCCGTGAATGTCAAATTCTAATCCTAAATATTTAGCACTCATGGCCGAACATTCAATGTGCCAACCGGGAAACCCTTTCCCCCATGGACTGCTCCATTGCATTATGTGTTCAGGAAGCGCGTGCTTCCAAAGCGCAAAATCATGCGCGCTACGCTTCTCTGACTGTCCTTCCAACTCGCGACTCGCACTGCCTGCTATGAGGTCGTCTAATACCCGACCACTAAGGGTACCGTAATGGTGCTCTTTTTGATAGGCTTCCACATCAAAATAAACAGAGCCATTTACCACATAAGCCAAATTAGCGTCAATTATGGCTTGAATCATTTCAATTTGCTCAATGATATGACCGCTGGCTTTGGGTTCTATACTCGGACGGAGCACGTTTAGCGCGTCCATGGCCCAATTATAGGCATCGGTATAGGTTTGAGCCACTTCCATAGGTTCTATTTGCTCCAAACGCGCTTGTTTTTGCAATTTGTCTTCCCCCTCATCGGCATCGCCCACAAGGTGTCCAACATCGGTAATATTGCGAACAAATCGCACTTGGTATCCCTGTTGCATTAATAGGCGTCTGAAAACATCAAATACAATGGGACCTCTTACGTGACCTAAATGCGGTGGACCGTAAACGGTAGGTCCGCAGATATACATGCCTACCTTTTGGGGCACTATTGAGGTAAAATCCTCTATACGTCTATTCAGTGTATTGTACAGTCTTAGGTCTTTCATGAATTAACGGTGGTCGTATAATTGGGAATAATAAGATTGGTACGCACCGCTCGTTACCCCGTCTAACCAAGCTTCGTTTTCTAAATACCAATCGATTGTTTTTTCAAATCCTTGATCAAAGGCCACGGAAGGACTCCAATTCAATTCGTTTTCCAATTTTGAGGCATCGATTGCATACCGGAAATCGTGGCCGGCGCGATCGGTAACGAAGGTGATTAATTCAGCAGACTTTCCTTCGGGGCGACCTAGTTTTCGATCCATGATTTCACAGAGTTTATGTACCAAGTCTAAATTTTTCCATTCGTTGTTACCACCGATATTGTAGGTTTCTCCCAAACGACCTTCGTGGAAAATCACATCAATCGCTGCAGCATGGTCTTCTACCCAAAGCCAATCCCGGATATTATCTCCCTTTCCATAAACAGGCAAGGGTTTACTATTTTTTATATTGTGAATCATTAACGGAATCAATTTTTCAGGAAATTGATGACTGCCATAATTATTGGAACAATTACTAATTACCATGGGCAATTTAAATGTTTCGTGATAGGCCCGAACGAAATGATCCGAACTTGCTTTACTGGCACTGTAAGGAGAATTGGGATCGTAGGGTGTAGATTCGGTGAATTTTCCGTCATCGCCTAGGGTTCCATAAACCTCATCGGTACTTACATGGTAAAAACGGCCTTCTGAAACTTCCCCAAATTGTTTGAATGCATTTAGTAAAATTACGGTTCCCACTACATTCGTCATTACGAAATCAATAGGATTGGTTATACTTCTATCGACGTGACTTTCTGCGGCTAAATGAATGATAGAATGTATTTTAAACTCTTTAAAAAGAGATTCTACTGCGCCTATATCGGTAATGTCACATTTGCGGAATGTGTAATTATCAGCAGACTCTAAATCCTTTAAATTTTCTAAATTCCCGGCGTATGTTAACGCATCAAGATTGATAATTTGGTAATCCGGATAACGGTTCACAAATCTGCGTACCACATGCGATCCGATAAAACCGGCACCGCCCGTGATTAAAATATTTTTTTTCATTTTATAGGTTCAACATTGTAAATCCGAACAGACAAAGGGGTATAGGGTGGCACTCCAATGCGGCCCAATGCGCCAAATCCGTAATCCGAGGTCACTAAAAACTCCACATCCATGTTTTCATCTACATAGTAAGGCAATATATTTAAGGCTCGAATTGGATTAATCTGACCGCTGTAATCTGCTGTATAACGCTTGTTATCCAAACGACTGTCGTAAATCAAAACGCCATTAAGCCGTTTAACAACCACGTCAAACGTAACCGCGGGAGCCGCTTTTTGAATGGGCGCGTTGCTAAGTAAATTGGGGGAAACCCACATATTGCAAAACAGTCCTTGGGTATCGCTTAATACGCGGTACTTAATCATTTCAAATGTATCTAACTGCCAAAGACCCGGATTTTTTAATGCATAATTGTCGATTAACTTATTCTCCGCAAGGGCCCTTTGAAAGCTTTTATTGGCCAAAAACTCGTAATATTCTTGATTCGTTATAACCCGCTCTAAATCGAAAATTACCATAGCAGTTTGCCCATTTGGCAATAACTGAATTTTATAGTCGCTCGAGTTTTTCAACTTTAAACTATCGGTAGACAATTTTATTTCCACCCGGCTACCCGGAGCGGCCAATCGGAGTGCTTCGGTTAATTCATTGGTGGCCACTGCAGGGTAAGGGACTTCTACCAGCGTATCATTACCGTATGTACTCACTAGGGTATCTCCTTCCGGACCCAATATCATATAATTAATAAGGCAATAATGGTCATCGCTAAAAGGGGTTTCAATTGGCTCCCCTTTTGCAAATCTATAGGTCAGTCCTGATTCTGTGGTGGTATAGGCGTAAAACGTGCGATACCCATACAAAGCAGCCGATAAGACCGAAAGAACTATAATGATTCCAATTAAAATTTTCTGTTTTCTCATCCTTCTATCGCGTTTAACTCGTCTTTATACGCTTGAATTTCGCGCTTAAACGTAGCAAGTACCTCTTCAAGGGGCGCTTCGCTTTGACCACCTGCGGCATTAAAATGTCCGCCGCCGTTAAAAAACTTCCCTGAAAATTCATTGACTTTAAACGTTCCTTTACTTCGGAAGCTCATTTTTACGCGTTCGGTTCGATCTACAATTAAAACACTCAAAACAATTCCTTTAATTCCAAGTCCAAAATTAACCAAACCTTCGGTATCTCCGGTAACAACTTTGAATTCTTCAAGTTCGTGGCGATCTAAATGTATGATAGCGGTTTTACAGTCTTCAAGAATTTCCAACTTCTTATACAAGCAATAACCAAATAAACGACTCCTGTTAACGGAAAAAACATTGTAAATACGTTCGTGAATCTGTACATGATCCACTCCTATTTCCATCATTTGGGCCGCAACGATATGGGTTTGAGAACGCGTATTTACATATTGAAAATTGCCGGTATCGGTCATTAATCCGGTATATAAACACGTTACGGCGTCTTGATTGATAACTTCTAATCCAAAGTTATCTCGCGCCCATTCAAAAACAAGTTCACAGGTACTCGATGCCTCATTATTCCAAAAGGCATAGGTGTAAAATGGGTCTGGATTTTGGTGGTGGTCAATTAATACCAAAGGCTTGTTACTGGCAGCTAGCCAATCGCCCAATTCGTTAATACGGGTCAGTACATTGAAATCAAGACAAAAAACCAAATCCGATTCATTCAACCTCTTTTTTACTTCCTCGGGCGAATCTTCAAAATTAGTAACTTGTTCATTACCCGGTAACCATGCGAGAGATTCGGAGTAATCGGTTGGGGTAATCACAGAAGATTGAACGCCCAACGTATTCAGTATGTGCTGTAAGCCCAAGGTTGAACCCATAGCATCGCCATCGGGTTTGTGATGCGTAGTAATAAAAACATTCTTGTAGTTTCCGCTTTTCAGCCCCTCAACAAGGTCGACCGTTGAATTGATTTTCATGGATACTACAAAAATACAGATTACCTTAAGTAATTTTGAATTTTATGAGCCGTTCTGCCTACCAACTTTACACCCTCGATAACGGTTTGCGCGTTGCCCATGTTAAAACCCCATCCTCCGCACTTGTTTATTGTGGATTTGTTGTCCATGCGGGAAGTCGAAACGACCAAGAACACCACGGTATTGCCCATTGTTTGGAACACATGTTTTTCAAAGGCACCCGTAAACGAAAAACCTATCATGTACTCAATCACCTCGAAGTCGTTGGAGGTGAACTTAATGCATTTACAACCAAAGAAATAACCACCCTATACGCTACGGTTCAACGGAGTCATTTCAAACGCGCGGTAGACATACTCTGTGATGTTGCCTTTCGATCTTCATTCCCAGAAAACGAACTCAAAAAAGAACGTTTGGTCATCGCCGATGAAATCCAAATGTATAAAGACACACCCGAAGAGAATATATACGACGAATTTCAAGAACAACTGTTTACCCAGCACCCCTTAGCCCATAATATTTTAGGAGATACCGAATCCTTAAATAAA
>JBIKIM010000103.1:0-5089 GCA_044361605.1 Bacteroidia bacterium
TGATTTCACCCAAGCGCCATCCACTTTTTGGTAGAGTGCCCGGTCGTGAACTCGGACGGGGGTTCGATTCCCCCTAACTCCACTTTTTGATGTGTTTTTAGGAAGATTATAAGGATTACTGGGATTGTAAAAGCATTAACATTCTAAACGAATTACGGCTTAAGTGTCTTTAATAAATCTTCCATGTCGTAATAATGAAAATTATGCTGTTTATCGTTCATCATAAAAATAGTTCCCCGAGAATTCCTAATTAAAGGCAATTCAGCAAAATCGATACCATCTGTTTCTTTAGCCATTACCTTGATTTTACCCAAATATTCTAATGTTTTCCTGTCGAATAAATTAAGAGATTGCCGTTGTTGATCGGAAACCCAAATTAATCCATTTTTGTAATTTTCGATGGGAGGACTTAGCGCGATTCCCTCTATATCTCGTTTAAATTTTCCCAGTCCGAAAGTGCCCTTATCATTGGAATCTAGTAGGGTAGAAACATATCTAACGCCATAACTTTCATCACTGTATAAAACACGGTTATAAAGGGTATCTACTGCTAAAGATTCAATTTCTTTGATTCCACTGAATTCTCCGATTAGTCGTACCAATTTAATTTGGGGGATATTGGATTTTGGGTAGGGGAAATACACATAATGAGCGATATAACCGATTTTAGGTCCATTTTTTCTACTCACATAAACGTTGATGCTATCGATTCGACCCCGTTTATCAATAGCAATACCCATTGGGGATTTGAAATCCATATTTTCTGTGGTCTCGAAGTCAAATAGTTTAAAAGAATCGATTTTATTGAACTTGTTATGGCTGAAAGTAGCAACAACCAAGCTTTGGGTATTTCTCTCGGTTATAAAGACATAACTAGGGATATGAGAGGATTCTGATTGCCAAATATCTAAATTATTAGGTCTTTTGAGTAATATGGGTTTAATAGAATCGATGCGTTTTCCGTTTAAATTAAATGCATATAAGCCACCATTTTCACTTTTATCATTAATAAAAACAATGCTAGAAGAGAGGTCATTTTTATTTACCCATATGGCAACATCATCGGGATCATTAGGCAGAGGATCTGTGCTAATTACTGGTTTTATAGGTGTTGCAATTTGACATCCACAAAAAAAAATAACAGTAATAAAATTGAATATATATTTTTTCATTGTTGAAATTTTACCATTGGTGTCTAATACCGAAGCGGAACCACCAGCTGTAGTATTCTTGCTGTTTTAGTAAGTCAGGTGATCCAAGATACATGGTTAAAGGGGTATTGGTAAGGTTATTCGCCTGAAGAAACATATTCCAACCTTGTTTAAATCGGTAGTCTGCTGTTAAATCAACTCGAGCAGCAGCCCCGTAATAAGTATCAAATGTTTTTTCTTGACCAAGTTCATTAAGAAAGTCGTCGTGATAATTTAAAATCGCTTGGATGAACAGTTTTTTTGAATCATAGAATAAACCTAAGTTAACAGAATGTTTCGCTTGACCGGGTAGTGTGAGTTTTTCCTGATTGTTGTTTGCGTAAACAAATCCATTACCATCGCTACCGTAAATAAACACTTCATCTAATTTTTCCACGGTTACCCTTTCGTTAATAAAGGCTTCAGAGGCAGTGTAGGTATAGTTTGAATAAATACCTAAGTTTCGCCATATACCTGGTAGGAAATGGAATTTATTATTGTACGTGATTTCAGCGCCATAAACATGAGCAAAAAGTCCGTTCTGTGCCATGGTAACTTCTTTTAGTCCGGCTGTACTGAAGTTGGAGTCGAGATGCACGAATCGTTTATACAGAAAAACGAATTGATCGATATATTTGTAAAAAATGCCACCTTGTAATAATCCTTTCTGTGGCATATAATGTTCAAAAAGCAAATCGAAATTTAACGCATCAGGGAATCTCAGATTTGGATTTCCAAATTTAATTTCATCACCGAGTCCACCTTCTTGTTCCTTTTTATAAGGTAATATATCTTCAAAATTAGGCCTTGAATAGGTTTTTGTAAAGGCAAAGCGTAAGTTGGTTTGTTGGTTCAAGGTATATTTCAAATGCATCATGGGTAGCAATTTGAAGTAATTTCTCGATGAATTCAGTTTTTCTAGGGTATCAAAGAATCGTCCTTTATAGGTTTTGAAGAAGTAACCATTATAATCTACGTTTGTAAATTCTGATCTTAAACCTAGTTGAATAGACCAATTTCTTTTTTGGTGTTTGAACATAAGGAAACCGGCATAGATATCTTCTGTGGCAGAATAGTCGCTAGAATACAATTCATCTTTGGTATCTGATTCGTTGAGTTTGAAATTTTGGTAATAGAATTTGAAAAATTCGCGCGATTTTTCTACGGACGGTGAATTTCCCATGTCATAACCTTTATTCAATAAGTTGGTTACGGATAAATCATCCCCTACGGAAGCCAAACTTAGTTTGGGACCAATTTGCGTGTAAATCTGTCTTGTGCCAGGCGCAAATTGACTCCAATAAACCTCATAAGAGTACCCATTTACATCGCGACTTTTGGTTTTATGCCGCCATTTTGCCCCAGTTTTGAAGTAAGTTTCTTCATTACGTTTCTCGTTTTTATTCAAATAGTGAGTTACATTGAACTTTATCACTCGATTATTTGAAGTTGTTACCGAATTACTGGTCTGAAGTCCGTCGAATTTATAACCTTTATAATCCAAACTGTAACTTGAATCTCTGGAGGAGGTAAAATTGAATTTAGGCCAATTAGCTTCTGAGCGATCTATAGAAAATGAAAGGTTAGGACTGGTAAAACCGATTTCAAATTGATTGGGTATATCTTCTGTAGCGTAAGATAATGCCATGCCATAATCGATTTTCCATTTTTGCCAAACATGTTTTCCGTCTAAATTGATGGTGTTAATTTCTTGAGTTTTGGTTCGATCTCTGAGATCTCGCAATAGGGTTGCTTCCTTTGTTTTGGTTGGATTAATTATGGCACCACCACCAAATTCATAAACCAATCGATGGCGTTGTTCATCATCGGTAAAAGAGTTGTACATGGCTCTAATGGCAATTTGTGAATTTTCACCGAGATAATAGGTGTAGGATGCATTCAAGCCGGTTCGATCTCTCTGAATCTCGTAATATCTTAATTCAATATCATTATATACAGGTTGAAACACGTTGTCTTGTTGGGTAGGGCGTTTGGTATAGTTAAATTCCATATTATGGGACCCTTGGATATTTTTATAGCGATTGGCGCCAAATACGAATCCGTGTTTTCCTACTCTTTGGGAAAAAGTGAACATTCCCATAAAATTATTAGGGTTAGTTCTGATGTTATTATATCCACCGTTTATGGCGAAGGAAATTTTTGGCGTAGTGTCTATCGCTGTTTTGGTAATGACATTTACGGTTCCTCCTATTCCATCCCCGTCCATATCTGCGGTGAGGGCTTTGGTAACTTCAATTTTTTCAATCTGATCGGCTGCGATAACATCAAGGCCAACGAAACGTACGTCTCCTTCTGGCGATGGAATTTGTTCTCCATTAATATTAAAATTCGTTAATTGGGGGGGCGTTCCTCTGAGTTGTACGAATCTGCCTTCTCCATGGTCTCGTTGAAGGGTAATTCCAGATATTCTTTGTATCGCCTCTGCCGCGTTTATATCTGGAAAAAGTTTGATTTGTTGACTAGAGATTACATTCAGAATGTTATCGGCATTCTTCATAAAATCTAGTGCTTTTTGTTGTTCTTCAAACCGACCTATTATGGTAACTGATTTCAACCTTCCCGTATCATTTTGTGCCTTTAGTTTTATGGGAAAGTATAAAATAGAGGTTGTCATTAAAAAAGAAGCGACCAGATTTTGGCCGCTTCTTTTCACCATTTTGGTGGAAATCATTTTAGGGAAATTTATTTGATAATGATTTTTTGTGAGGATGTAAATCCATTTTTAGTTGCTTCCACGGTGTAGAAACCTGCTGGTAAATGATGCACATCAAACTTAGTATTCGAAGAGGCGAATTCCGATACTACTGCGCCTGTATTATTGTAAATCTTTACGGTTGAGTTTTCATCCATTTGACGGGTGAATGAAAAGGAAGCATCCATTGGGTTTGGATAAACGTGGAATCCAACTTCTTTATAGCTTTCCGTATTGTTCTTAGCTGCGGTATAATAAACCACCAATTTAGGTACGCGCTCAGGATGATTTTTGCCATCGCCACCGTCTTCAGGGTCTTCTTCATTCTCAAATGACATTACATCTCTCGCGTTATCTTTATCAGAAGCACCTTGGTCCTTACCTGAAATCATGATGGCTAGGGAATTGCCACTTTTCCAACCTTGGCGGTCTACGATTTCTTGAATTACAGCGGTAATATCTGGAGTTCTAAATTCCTTCCATATGGGCCAAAATTCGGTTACTTCCCATTTATAACTGGCTTGGGTCTTTGCACGTGTCAAAAACAACTCATCCATGCTAAAGGTTTTTGCATCATCGGAAGCCTCTCCAAAAATGGTATTCATGGCTGTATCTTTTTCCTCTTCATGCGAAAAAAACACGATGTGGGCAGAATCAATTTTAGCTCCTTGCGGGATAGTAACTCCTGTAAAACGGAATCCCGTTGCCATAATGTTAAAGTCATCACCTTCCCAACCCATGTCTAAATCGTCGTCAAACAATTTATCCATTTCATTATTTTGCTGTTCTGCATCGTCAGAAGATTCATCTACTCCGTCAGTCGTACCTGTCTTTTTAATTTGTACTTCAAATTTAGTCGATTGGGCTTGGGCAGTTGAATATAAACCGATTAGTGCCAAGATTAGTAAAGGTCTTTTCATTTTGCAAAATTTCAATATGAATATTATCTTAGAATCTATCGTGAGTTATTATTTGTGCATGTAGTGTTATGTTATGGTAATGGAATTATTTTTCTGCTAGGTGGATTTTTAAAGGAATATGCTATTCCTTTTGGTTTATAAATTCAGAAATTCCACCACTGTCATCACTTTCACCGGCGATTTCAAAAACCCTTTAATATCTCGGGTTATTATGATGTTTTGTTGGTTGGAAATGGCCACTTGTATTTGTATGGCATCCTCTAAGT
>JBIKIM010000104.1:0-5076 GCA_044361605.1 Bacteroidia bacterium
TACACCTTGCCGATGGAAGCATGGATTCCTATGATTTTGTGTGTACGAGTGAGGAAGTTTTCCCTGTCGGACACGTGGTAACGTTAAAGGGGGTGTTGGCTGTAAATAAGGACTTCGGGGCTGGTTACAGTTACGATTTAATAGTAGAAAATGCCCGTAAAATAAAATGAAAACAATCAAACGAATTGCAGTAGCTCTTGCCAATGAACGTGCAGGAGTGGTATATTTAGTATTAAGTGCATTGGCTATGGCAGTGGCGACGTTTATTGAAAACGACTTTGGCACAGAGGCGGCACAAAAGTGGATATACAAAGCGATGTGGTTTGAGGTTTTATTATTGTTGTTAGGCGTGTCAGTGGGTTTTAGCGCCTTGAAATATAAGTTATGGCAACGCAAACGCTATTCGGT
Organism: Bacteroidia bacterium; assembly: GCA_044361605.1. Lineage (GTDB taxonomy): Bacteria > Bacteroidota > Bacteroidia > NS11-12g > UBA955 > VMCP01. The sequence goes on from JBIKIM010000104.1 coordinate 409, forward strand.
GTTGCTTTTTCACGCGTCTGTTTTGGTCATTTTATTGGGTGCTGGAATTACCCGTATTTGGGGTTTTGAAGGCATGATGGGAATTCGCGAAGGCGCTGAATCAAATAAATTTATCAGTTCAGAACCTTATTTGTCTGTGCAAATTCAAGATCCCAATGGACAGTCCTACAGCACGCAACAGGAGGTTTTGTTTTCTTCTCTTGGGGGAAATTCATTTGATAAAACCTATCGGGCAAACGGTATTGAAACGAAATTGCATCTTTTAAAATTTGTACCCAATGCGGTTGAAGAAATCGTAGAATCCGATACCGGTAAACCCACATTGAAATTGGTTTTTTCTTCTGATGGGGGAAGACTTGATGCCTTTATTTCATTGGGTGAAAAGAAAGAAATTGCAGGTATTCCTGTTAATTTCACGCAGCAGTTTCTGCCGGGTCATGTGAATTTCTTTTATCAAGATTCACAGTATTTTATCCGAACGGATGCGCAAATGAAAGCCACACGGATGGCCACACAAGAAATATTTGAATTTTCAGCCGATACCGGTATGGTGCCTTTACTATTTCGATCGCTTTACCAATTGGGCGGAGTACAGTTTGTAGTCCCCAGTGTGAGCAAGGGCGGGGAGAAAAAGTATGTTTCTTCAGGTTTGAAAATGAATGCCAATTCAGAACATGCCCTGCAATTTGAAATTTCACAAGGCAATTCAAGCAAAATACTTTGGGTAAAAGGGTCTAAAGGACAAGTGGGTGAAACGGTTCCAGTAGATTTTGGTTCTTGGAGGTTTTTGATTTCTTACGGTTCCATTTACAAAGAATTGCCGTTTTCAATTGCGTTGCAAGATTTTGAAATGGAGCGGTATCCCGGCACTAACAGTCCGGCGTCCTTCTCGAGCAAAGTGCAACTTAGAGATCCTAATGATGCCGTTAGTTTGGATTATCATATCTATATGAATCATATATTGGATTACGGTGGATATCGATTTTTCCAGTCGTCGTATGACCGGGATGAAGAAGGAACCTACCTAAGTGTGAATCATGATTTTTGGGGAACTTGGATCAGTTATTTGGGTTATTTTTTACTTACGGTTGGTATGATTTGGACCTTGTTGGATAAGAATACCCGCTTTTATAGTTTGCGAAAATCAACAAAATTAGGCTTGTGGATTTTGATGTTTTTTGCAAATTCTACGGTGAAAGCCGATGTGGAGTTAAAGGCGCAACTCAAAGTTGCTTCCGAATCGCACGCTCAGAAAGTCAGTACGGTACTCGTACAAGATGTTCAAGGACGAATGAAACCGATGCATACCTTCAGTCGGGAAATTATGCGTAAGGTATACGGCAGCGAAAGTTATGAAGGATACAATGCCGATCAGGTGATTCTTGGGTTTTGGGGCGCGAGTGATGCTTGGTATGCCGTGCATATTATTAAGCTAGGCAATGATTCCCGTTTGAAATCATTAATAGTAAATGAGAATGCCACCCATGCGTCATTTAGAGATTTTTTTGACGAAAGTGGCGACTATAAATTGGGCGCTGTTGTTGATGAATCTTCCCGAAAAAAAGATTCCGAGAAGAATACCTTTGACAAAGCTTTGATTGCACTGGATGAACGGGTGAGTATTGTAAACCTATTAATGACGGGTGCGTTGTTCAAATGGGTACCGATAGCGGATGACCCCAATAATACATGGTCGGCAGCCCACCAACACGGGAATAATAATGAGAAAGTGGTTACGGATTTTTTTGATGCCTACTTAAACGCGCTGCACGATGGAATTCTACATAGTGATTACACTAAAGCCGATTTGCTGTTGAACGATTTGTATGGCTATCAAATAAAAATGGGTTCGGATTACATCCCTTCCTTAGCGCAACGTAAATGGGAGGTTTTTTTAAATGAAACATTGATATTTAAACGTTTGGCCTTTGTGAATACGATTTTGGGCCTTTGTTTTTTGGGCCTCCTTTTTTGGTATATATTCAAAGAGGGTGTCTCAGGGATTAAATTGAAAAAGCTGTTTTTGGGCCTTGCTTTTGTATCGTTTGCGGCCCATACTCTTGGCTTGGCGGTTCGTTGGTATGTATCAGAACGGGCCCCGTGGAGCAATGGATATGAGTCTATGATTTACATTGCCTGGACAGCCGTTTTGGCGGGATTGATTTTTAACCGCAAATCTGTAGGGGCCTTATCGGCTACTTTCATATTATCGGGAATTACCTTGTTTATTGCCCATTTGAGTTTTCTAAATCCGGAAATAACTCCTTTAGTCCCCGTTTTAAAATCGTATTGGTTAACCATACATGTATCGTTGGAAGCAGGTTCCTATGGGTTTTTATTACTCGGTGGCATAATCGGATATTTGAATTTGCTTTTGTTCTCGGTTGTAAATAAAAACAATGCCCAACGGGTAAAGGCAACTGTGAACCAATTAACGATTTTAAGCGAATTAACGATAACGGGTGGATTGATTATGTTGAGTATTGGCACCTATTTGGGTGGGGTATGGGCGAATGAATCTTGGGGCCGTTATTGGGGTTGGGATGCCAAAGAAACCTGGGCCTTGATTTCAATTCTAGTGTACGCCTTCATTTTACATATGCGACTTATTCCCAAATTGAAAGGAAATTTCGCTTTCAATATTGCCAGTATCGTAGGCTTTGCATCGGTTTTGATGACCTATTATGGGGTGAATTACTATTTGTCTGGTTTGCATTCGTATGCGGCGGGCGATCCAGTGCCCATTCCTCAGTGGGTCTATTGGGCTTTAGCCGGTGTGGTGGTAACGGCCCTATTTGCGCGAAGAGGGAATAGTAAATTGTCAATGATGAATTATGAATTTTGAATGATGAATTATGAATGTTAGTTTGGGGTTTGGAATTTGTAGTTTAGTCTCTCAACACTACACTCTCGACCTAAACCCCTAAACTTTACACTCTAGACCCTACACTCTAGACCCTACACTCTAGACCCTAAACTCAATCAATTACTTATCGATAGATCCTAAAACCCGCTGCATGAAGCCGTTTAAGGCATCTTTTTTGCTTAGTCCATCTTCCATGCTCTTTTGGACTTCTAATGCCCCGTAAAGATTGGAAATAAGCTCCCCAATTACATCCAATTCCTCGTCTTTAAGACTTTCCAGTTCCGATAGATGCTCTAAAACCGCAATCGTTTCTTCGATAAAATCGGCGTCTTTTTGTTCAATAAACTCGGTAATGTGTTTGATTACAGGGATCTTCATGATTGTGCGTTTTTAGCCACTAATTCTGCCAAAACTTCCACTTTATTGGTTTGGGTTTGGTCTATCAATGTTCCGTTTTGAAATGCCGCGAATGTAGGTAGGTTCGAAACGTTGGCGAGCTTCCGGGATTCGGGATTCTTTTCGGCATCGATAATTACAAACGTCATGCCTTCGTATTCGGTAGCCATGCGTTTGAATTTGGGCTTCATGATCCGACAATTGCCGCACCAACCCGCAGAAAATTGAACAATCACTTTTTCGTTTTGTGCAATTACGTCTTGTAAGGTGTCGGTTTCGAGCTCTAATAACATACCGTTGGCTTGGATTTAGTGTGACTTAAGGTAATCGGCTACGCCGTCGCGGTTGGCGTTCATGGCATCTTTGCCTTCTTCCCAATTGGCCGGACAAACTTCACCTTTTTCCTGTACGTGCGTGAATGCATCAATCAAACGGATGTATTCTTTTACGTTACGACCCAAAGGCATGTGGTTTACGCTTTCGTGAAATACACTGCCTTGTTCGTCGATCAAGTAAGTAGCGCGGTACGTTACGTTATCGCCTTCGTAAATAATGGTTTCTAATTCTTCGTTGTACTCAGAAGATTGGATATCAAGGATATCCAAAATGCTCGACAAATTGCGATTTGAATCTGCCAAAATGGGATAGGTAACGCCTTCGATACCTCCGTTGTCTTTTGCGGTATTTAACCAAGCAAAATGCACTTCGGGTGTGTCGCAAGAGGCACCAATTACGATGGTGTTACGTTTTTCAAATTCGCCTAGGGCTTCTTGAAATGCGTGTAACTCTGTAGGACATACGAAGGTGAAATCTTTGGGATACCAAAATAACAAAACTTTCTTTTTGTTTTTGGTGGCCTCTTCGAAAATGTTGATTTGATGGGTATCGCCCATCTCAGACATGGCGTTAACGGCGATGTTTGGGAATTTTTTTCCTACAAATGACATATTAGATTTATTATAATGTTTTCTACTGCAAAGGTACAATTTGTGCTCAGCTTTTGTTTGGTTTCTCGTTTAAGGAATTGTTGTTTTAGTCGAATATCTGATTTATCAGTGGGAATCGACCATTCGTCATTTTGATTAAGCCAATGCTGCCGTATTGCCCTTTATGTGTGCTTGGTTTTACACCAACAAAAAAGGCCCTAATGGGCCTTTTTTGATTTAAAGGGATTCCGAATTTATTTATCGGTGCTTGACGCTTGTGGTGTCTTCGGTGCTTGTTTTTTACTACCTAATATGCCAGATTTTGGACTCACATTTTGCATTTTAGATGTAGCCGCTTGATTGTTCTTAGATTTGCTTTCCGCCGCAGTATTGCTTACCGATGTATTTTCAGTTTTTTTGGAAGAGGGCGCTGACTTTGCAGCTACGTCTACGTTGTTGTTGTTTTGTTTAACAGTAGCG
>JBIKIM010000106.1:0-5065 GCA_044361605.1 Bacteroidia bacterium
AGCAATCGGTTCGGAGTCTAGAAGTCCCCAAAATACCGCGGTAATCGGTATAATAAAAGTAGTGGTGGAGGCCATCAAGGGCGGTACTTTTTTGATTACATAGTTAAAGCCAAACATGCTCAGGGCGCTTCCGAAAAAGCCCAAGAGAAAGACATAGAAAAAGGCGGTATTGGCCGTTGGTGCGTGGGCTTCCCCTAAAGAAAACGAATCAATATGTACAGCTCCCGGATATTGATCCCAAAGGGATATCGTATCGGTGGCAATCAGTAAGGGTAAATAGGCCAAAGCGGTGGCAACAAAGGGGTAGGCGGTTTTGACCATGCCGGGAAGGTGGTTTAAATAGCGCTTAATGATATTAATATTAAGTCCGTAAAGTACTGCTGCGCTTAATGGCAAAAGTGCGCCTAGGATGGGTATAGGGGCTCCGTAGTGCAAAAGAGCAGGTCCGAATAGAAATACGGCTCCCAGCAATCCTAAAACCACTCCAGTAAGTCCTTGTTTGTCGAGTTTTTCCTTGAAAAGCAATACGCCAAACAATAGGGTGAACATAGGCGTGAAGGCATTTAATATACCGGATAGGGCCGAGGGAATGATGCGACCGGCATAGGCAAATAAGAATGCGGGTATTCCACTCCCTAATATTCCACTGGCCGCCAACCATAGATAGTCCTTTTTGTGTAAGATTTTAGTCCCTTTAGTCCCTTCTGTTCGGGTACTGAAAACAGAGTATTTAAGCACCCAAGGCAGCAAAATTGCGCCTGCTAACACCAAGCGAATTCCGGCCACCTGCGTAGGGGAAAATACGTCGAGTCCGCGTTTCATGAGGATAAAGGAGCTTCCCCAAACTGCTCCTAGAACAATGATGAGGAATTGCGGAAACCAGCGTGCATTCACCCTGCAAAAGTCGGTGAAATTTTGTTCCCTAGGTATGTGTGGAATAAAAAGTCGAAATTTGTAACTATGCGCATATTTTTTGGTCTTTTACTTTCGGTTTGGTTGCATCCGGCTTTTTCGCAGGTTAGCGAAGACGTGGTATGTGCCGAAAAAGCGCGGTTTTATCAGGTAGAAGAGATTCGCAAGCGCAGCGGTGTGGCGGTTTTTCACGGTTATGATTTGAAATACCACCGCTGTCATTGGAAATTAAATCCCAAAGTAGGCTCCAATATAAAAGGAGCGGTATTGTTCGACTTTTTAGTAGAACGCAATACGGATTCCTTGGCCTTTGATTTAACAGAGAAGTTGTTGGTCGATAGCGTGAAGCGGGGTAATGACCTATTAAAATGGGAACGCAAAGGCGATCGGATATTGGTCTTTAAAGCGGGCGCTTGGTTGGGCGGCGCGCGCGATTCTTTTGAGGTTTTTTACGGGGGAAATCCCATTGGCGTAACGGGTAATGAAGGCGCGTATACCTACGAATTTCACGCCAGTGGCCCCATAATCAGCACGTTATCGCAACCCTACGGAGCGCCCTATTGGTGGCCGTGCAAGCAATCGTTGTCGGATAAGATTGATTCGATTGACATTATTGTGGATACCGATAAGGACTTTAAAGTGGGCACGAACGGGCTGTTACAGTCTACGACTTCGTTAAATGCGACGACCCACCGCATTCATTGGAAACACCGCTATCCGATTGCGGTTTATTTGGTGGCCATTGCAGTTAGTAATTATGAGGAGTCCTTGGATTACGTTCATTTTCACGACCGAACCGATTCGTTACCGGTATTGAATTATGTATTTCCACAATTTTTAAGTTCGGCTTCCCAAGAAGCCAAAGGCGTGGTGCCCATGTTGCGCCTGTATGATAGTTTGTTCATTCCGTATCCCTTTCCTTCGGAAAAATACGGCCATGCGCAGTTTACTTGGGGTGGAGGTATGGAGCACCAAACGATGAGTTTCATGGTGAACTTTTCGTACGATTTGATGGCGCATGAAGTTGCCCATCAGTGGTTTGGGGATATGGTGACGTGTGGTTCTTGGAATGATTTATGGCTCAACGAGGGTTATGCCACGTATTTAACAGCATTGGCGTATGAGTTTTTGAAGAGCAAGGAGGAGTTTCGCTTTCAAATGCGCGCCATGCGCAATAATATTACGCAAAACGACAACGGCTCGGTGAAGCCCAGCGATACGTCGCGGGTTAATGTGCTTTTTAACGGTCGGTTGACCTATCGCAAGGGTGCTTGGTTGCTTCACATGTTGCGTAATCAGGTGGGCGATTCGATGTTTTTTGAGGGGTGTCGCCAATTTTTAACCGGGGGAAATCGGTCTTACGGCTTTAGTACTACCGATGAATTCCGGCAGGTGATGGAAGCGGTTTCGGGACAAGATTTGAAATGGTTTATCAAACAGTGGTACGAAGGACAGGGTCATCCAGAACTCAAGATTAACTGGCAGCAACGGGGTAATGAGGTGCAATTAAGTATTGGTCAGACACCTTCCAATCCTACGATGCCTTTTTGGCGGATACCGGTTCCAATGGAGTTTCGCAATGCGGAGGGTCGAACGGAGCGCCGCACTTTTTATCCGGATTCTCTACAAAAAATATATAGGTTTTCTTTAGCGTTTTCCGCGGATACCGCAATTTTTGATCCCGATATTACCGTATTGGCTAAGTTTAGTGTGGGCGGCATGAATTTAGATGCCGTGCAACAAGAGGAAATTGTATTGCAACCAAATCCAACGGTTGACTTTTGGACCTTGTACGCGAGGAATCCGATTATTCAGCGGGTGGAAGTTTATAATGCAGTAGGTCAACGTTTATGGGTTACAAAGTTGGATTCGGCGTTAAGTGTGCGAATCGATACCCGAAATTGGCCTGCAGGGACTTATATCACAAAGATTTTTACTGATAGTTTTGTATATTCGAAGAAATGCTTAAAAATAGATTAATTCTGCCGTTTGTTTTCGCCACTGCTGTAATGGTGTTGATGAGTTCCTGCGAACCCGATGGAATCGATGGAGGTGGGGATAAAGTTGTTCCCAAGTCTGAATTGGAATTGGCTTTTGTAGGTCAAATCGCCGACGAGCCGTTGCCGCCTAAAGGTGAAACCATTTTTAAAGAAAAGAGCTTTGGGGAGTCTATGATGATTACCAATTGGTCCTTTTTAATGTCGAATTTGGCTTTGGTTAAGGAAGATGGCGATACGGTACAATTGGGCGATGGATATCAGTGGGCCGATTTACGCGGAACGCGCAATGTGTTCAACTATAAGGGAATACCTCCAGGTAAATATAAAGGATTGCAGTTTACTATGGGGTTTGATTCGGCAACGAATCACGGTAATCCGCAGGTATGGCCTTCGGACCATCCTATGAATCCCAATATTAATGGGTTGCATTGGGGTTGGGCCGGCGGTTATATTTTCCAAGCAATGGACGGTCGATATAAAGAGAATGCCGATGCTGCTTCGGGCAGTTTTAGTTTCCATACCGCTACGATGCAGTTCGTGACCCGGTATTTTTTACCTTTAGAATTGAATGTAGAAAAGTCTAAGCACCGGGTGGCTGTTAGAATCAATGCCGATCGCTTTTTTGGAGGGGCAGAGTCTATTCGTTTTAAGGACAAATCGGTAAGTCATTCTGAAGGTGCTCAAGACGAGTTACTTATGCGTATTTTCTTAGATAATTCATTGTATGCGTTTCGCATTTTTGAAGAATAATAAAGAATCAATTAATTGTAAAAAATGAAAAAGTCGGTTTTTATATATCTGTTTTTAGGGCTCGTTTTTTTTTCTTCATGTACGAAGGAGAATGGCGCTGTTGCTGACGATTCGGGTGTTTATAAGCCGACCTATGTAAATGCTTCGGATATATTTCCGGCGGAATTCGGCATGCCGAATTTACCTAAGGATAATCGGTTTACAGAAGAGGGTATTGCCCTAGGCAGGCGTTTGTTTTACGATCCTATTTTATCTATTGACAGCAGTATCAGTTGCGGCAGTTGTCACAAACAGGAGTATGCCTTTGCCGAACCGGTAGATTTTGGTTTTGGGTTTCGGGGATTGCGCGCGCATCGGAATTCGATGCCTTTGTACAATTTGGCGTATCACCAAACCTTTTTTTGGGATGCCCGGGTGAAAACCTTGCGCGAATTGGTGTTTGAACCTATACAGGCGCACAACGAGATGGCGATGACGCTGCCCACACTGCGGGAACGGTTGAAACGCAACAAGGGGTATATTGAATACTTCAAAAAAGCCTTTAACACAGAGCCAAATTTGCACGATATGTCATTGGCATTAGAACAGTTTTTATTGAGCATTGTGAGTAAAGATTCTCGGTTTAATCAGTTTTTCCCGGGTGATAATATTAAAGTGTTGTCGGCTTCGGAATTACGAGGCGCTTTTATATTTAACGGTTTGATTGATTTTGACGTCAATGGATTTTCAAAAGGGGCTGATTGTTTTCATTGTCACGGTGGTGAATTGGCCATACAGTTGAATGCCGGAATGGGAGGAATTTCGAGCAATGGTTTGGATGCGCTATCAAAGGACAAGGGTGTTGGAGGAATTACCAATTTAAGTCAGGACATGGGAACTTTTAAAGCGCCTAGTTTATTGAATGTTGGGGTAACGGCTCCCTATATGCACGATGGTCGTTTTAAAACACTAGAGGAAGTTATTGATCATTATAGTGAAGGTGTCCATTTTGACAATCCCAATATACACCCGCAAATGGCGGCCCATGGTGGGATCCAGTTGAACCTTACGGCCAAACAAAAGGCAGATTTACTGGCGTATTTACGCAGTATGACGGACTCTACATTTTTGACGAACCCAGCTTACGCCAATCCTTTTTAGGCGCTTAAAACAAAACCGGACCGAGCCAGCGCCGCATTTCATCGACACTTTTTCCTTTTCTTTCGCTGTAATTGACTAATTGGTCTTCGTTGATTTTTCCAATACCAAAATACTTCGCTTCTTCGCGTCCAAAATACCAACCGCTTACGCTAGATGCAGGAAGCATGGCCATGCTTTCGGTAAGAGAAATGGCATTGTTGCCTAATTGAGATTCAAAAAGCTGGAATAGAATTTCTTTTTCAGTATGGTCTGGACAAGCAGGA
>JBIKIM010000107.1:0-5064 GCA_044361605.1 Bacteroidia bacterium
ACCCATTAGATTGAAGCGGCGCGAGGATCCTATACCCCAAGAAAATACTCCAGAATTACCAAGAACAGTAGCCACAGAAAGTGGGTTTAAAATCGAAGATACCACGAAGATTGAGGAGGAAAGTGTGAATGAAAATTTAGCCGAAAAGCAAGTTGAAGAGGCCTATGGGGGCATTCATACCGAATACGATCCACGGGCCGATTTAAGCAATTACCGGTTTCCAACGCTCGATTTATTGACCGATTACGGCGCTCAAAAACACGACATAGATTTTGCAGAAATAGAGAAAAGTAAGAACCTTATCGAAGAAACCCTTTTGAATTACAAAATTGGGATTGCCGATATCAAAGCGTCTGTAGGACCTACGGTGACCCTTTATGAGATTATACCGGCACCGGGCGTTAAAATTTCAAAAATTAAAAATCTCGAGGACGACATTGCCTTAAGTTTAGCTGCCTTGGGCATACGTATCATTGCGCCTATCCCGGGCAGAGGAACGATTGGAATCGAGGTTCCGAATCGGAATCCGGTGATGGTGCCCATGCGTACGATTATTGCCAGTAAAAAGTTTCAGGAATGTGAATACCAATTGCCGGTTGCGTTGGGGAAGACGATTTCTAACGAAATCTACATTGCCGATTTAGCTAAAATGCCCCACCTGCTAATGGCCGGTGCCACCGGACAGGGTAAGTCGGTAGGTTTAAATGCCATTTTGGTTTCCTTGCTTTATAAGAAGCATCCTGCGTATGTGAAGTTTGTGTTGGTGGATCCTAAAAAAGTCGAACTAACCCTGTTTAATAAAATAGAGCGGCATTTTTTGGCCAAATTGCCAGGCGATGCAGATGCCATTATTACCGAGAATCAGAAGGTCGTGCATACCTTAAATTCCTTGTGCGTAGAGATGGACAATCGCTATAAGTTATTGCAAGAGGCCATGGTGCGCAATATTATAGAGTACAACAAGAAGTTTCTAGATCGCAAGTTAAATCCGGAGAACGGACATCGGTTTATGCCTTATATTGTGGTGGTAATTGATGAGGTGGCGGATTTGATGATGACAGCCGGTAAAGAGATCGAAATTCCCATTGCCCGTTTGGCCCAACTTGCCCGTGCCATTGGTATCCATTTAATATTAGCAACCCAGCGCCCATCCGTAAACGTGATTACGGGTATGATTAAGGCGAATTTTCCGGCGCGTATTGCATTCCGGGTAACCTCAAAAATAGATTCACGCACCATTTTAGATGGCAATGGAGCCGATCAGCTCATAGGCAAGGGCGATATGTTGTACAACGGTGGTAACGAAATGGTTCGCTTGCAATGTCCGTTTGTGGATACCCCCGAAGTAGAAAAAATATGTGAATTTATTGGGGAGCAACGGGCGTATGCAACGGCCTATTTATTGCCAGAAGTACAAGACGAAGAACGGGGTGGGGGCAATGGAGATTTTGATTCCGATGATCGGGACGTGCTTTTTGAAGATGCCGCTCGCATCATGGTGCAGAATCAAGTAGGAAGCACCAGTATGATACAGCGTAAGCTCAAAATAGGGTACAACCGTGCAGGCCGTTTAATGGATCAATTGGAAGATGCGGGTGTGGTAGGACCGAATTTGGGCAGTAAACCTCGTCAGGTTTTAATACCCGATGAAATCGCATTGGAAGACTTTTTGTCCAATCTATTTTAATTCTTGTCCTTTTTTAGTGTGTTTTCCGAGATTTATGAATAAATTCGATTTAGAATACGTTGTAACTGAGAATAAACCGAACGGATGAAGCAATATTTTACCTTTACTATAGGCCTTATATTTGGGATGTGTTCCCTTTTCGGACAGCCAGATGCCCAAAGCAAAAGCATACTCAAAAAGTCGGAATTGCATTATAAAGCATTCAAAACCATTTCGGCCGACTTTACCCTAACGACTACGGGAGAGGGGCGTAAATCCCTGTCTAATAAAGGCAAACTCTTTATCAGAGGAAACAAATTCAAATTGGATTATGCCGATCAGAGTATTTACTGCGATGGCAAAAGTATTTGGTCGTATAACCCCGTTGATGAAGAGGTAACGCTTGAAACGTACAAGAAAAAGACCAATGATTTATCACCCCAGGATATGTTTAACCTCTATAATCGCAATTACAAATCCTCGTTTGAGGGAACCGTAAAGGCGGGTAAAGAAATGCAACATGTGATTAAGTTGGTTCCCAAGAAGAAGAAAGAAAAATTCGCCTATTTGAAGGTTCATATCGATAGCAAAACGAATGAATTAAAGAAGGTTATTCAACATTTTAAAAATGGGAGTGAGGTTATCGTTACCGTAACGCAGATGATGCCTAATAAGCCCCTAGCCGATGGTTTCTTTGTGTGGCAAGCCAGTGAACACAAAGGAGCGGTATTGGTAGATTTGCGGTAATCCCCATAAGGCCGCGGAAAATCCCACACGCAACAAGCCCATAAAAAAAGCTGCCCCCTTTTCAGAGAGCAGCTTGTATCGTTAATTTTTACGGTTTATTTTAAAACGTCGAACATGCGCTGACCGATTTCGGCAGGGCTTGCTACAACGTGTATGCCACAAGATTCCATAATCGCCATCTTGGCAGCAGCAGTATCGTCTTTACCTCCAACGATAGCACCAGCGTGGCCCATACGACGACCTGGAGGGGCGGTTTGACCCGCGATAAATCCAACTACAGGCTTGGTACCGAATTCTTTAATCCAATGTGCCGCTTCGGCTTCCATGCCTCCACCAATTTCACCAATCATTACGATACCCGCAGTTTCTGGGTCGTTCATGAATAATTCAATCGCTTCACGGGTTGTAGTACCAATGATTGGATCTCCACCAATACCGATGGCAGTAGACTGACCTAAACCAAGTTTGGTTAATTGATCTACAGCTTCGTAGGTTAAAGTTCCTGATTTAGATACCACACCAACGTTACCTTTTTTGAAGATAAATCCAGGCATAATACCAATTTTGGCCTCACCTGGGGTAATAATACCCGGACAGTTAGGACCAATCAATCGGCTGTTTTTGCTTTGAAGATATTCGCGAACCATTACCATGTCCTTAGTAGGAATGCCTTCAGTGATCGCTACAATAACCCCAATACCCGCGTCTGCAGATTCCATGATGGCATCCGCGGCAAAGGCAGGAGGTACGAAAATAATACTAACGTTGGCACCACCTTGTTTTACCGCATCTTCAACGGTGTTAAAAACAGGGCGATCCAAATGAACGCTTCCACCTTTTCCAGGCGTAACACCCCCAATTACATGGGTGCCGTACTCAATCATTTGTGTGGCGTGGAACGTTCCCTCGTTACCGGTGAAACCTTGTACCACCACTCTCGAATTTTTATTTACTAAAATACTCATGTCTTGAATGTCAGCGCGAAAATAACCCAACAGAGTTACATTCCCACATTAAATAAACATAATAAATGTATATTCAGTGCGTCTTTTTTCTTTTTCGGGGGAAATTGGGCGCCTAGCCCATCATTTACTTTTCGATTAACGAGGTGATGCTGGTGGATAAAGGACCTGTAGTTGAAGGAAAAAATCCAAGCAATTGGCCATTCTCGTTCAAAAGGTACTTGCTAAAATTCCAACCCACTTCGCTGTCCAAAACGCCATTCACACTTTTTTGAGTCAACCAACGGTATAACTCGTGCTGCTGGCCTCCCTTAACATTGAGCTTTTCTGTCATTAAAAACGTTACACCGTAGTTTTTCTCACAGAACGTTTTGATTTCAGCCGCTTGTCCTGGCTCTTGTCCGCCGAATTGATTGCAAGGCGTTCCAATAACCACCAATTGATTGGCGTATTTTTCTTGCAATTGCTGCAATTCTTTGTATTGGGGGGTAAAGCCACATTCGCTAGCGGTATTTACCACTAATATTTTTTTGCCTTGGAATTCGGAAAGGTTAATTTCTTTTCCTTCAAGAGACTTAATTTTGATGGTGTAGAAAGGACTTGTGGGCTTTGCATTTTGCATGGTTTTTGAGTCGACGGTTTTGGTTTTTCCGAAAAAGCAACCTGTAAGAGTTGCAATAATGCTCAGTTTGAGTACTTTACTTACGAGGGATTTCATATATCAAAACAACAAAAATAGGATGAAAAGGTTTTAGCAATTGTCTGTGCTTAGGCCCATTAAAAATGTGTATTTTCGTATGTATGAAGAATCGAATTTGGTTTGCCTTATTGCCTGCCGTTATTTTTTTGTTCAGTGCCTGCGATGAGGAACCCCCTCCGATTCGGTTTGTAGAAAAACCGCTGTTGGATACCGCCTATATGTCTACCCCGCCGAGCCCACAGCTTAAAGTAGTTTGGCTTGCCGATATAACCGGAGTGAAGTGTACCAATTGTCCGGAAGCTGCCGAAATTGCCGATGGCATCTATAAAGATTACCCAGGTCGTGTCGAATTAGTGGCTTTGTACCCTACATTTTTTCCCACGCTCACCAGTCCATGGTCGGGTTATGACACCTTAACCAATACCTTGGCCAATGAAATTATTGGAGGAGAACCCGAAGGGATTCCCCGTGGAATGGTCGATAATGTCGTGTACAACGGAAATCGTTTTGTAGATCGTTTTTCATGGCCTTTGCTGGTTCAACAACAATTAGCCCTAAGCACGCCCATTAATTTGGAAGTGAAGGCCAAATGGTTAACTGCGGATAACCGAGGTCGTGTAGAGTATAAAGCTATTGCGAATAAAGCCTATACGAGGCCCTTACTTGTGGTTGGCGGAATCTTAGAAGACGATATAATAGGCAAACAATCCGACCGAAGGGTGGGAAGCGGTTATATACCCAACTATCAATTCAAACACGTTTTGCGAGGTGTTATTGGATCTACGGGGGGCGATACTTTAGCGGTTTCGTTCCCATCTCCAGGATTTACCATTGAAAAGCACTATTTCATGAAGAAGTCTGATAAATGGAAAGTGGAAAATTTGAGCTGTTTGATTTGGATTCTAGATGCCGAAACCCGCGAAGTGTTGCAGTGCAAATCGGCCAAGTTTAGCTTCTAATGCTCAATTGGGAAGATGCCCTTTTGGGAT
>JBIKIM010000108.1:0-5055 GCA_044361605.1 Bacteroidia bacterium
ATCTAACCTTTGACTTTCGAACTAGTCAAACCAAGTTGATTCGTTCGATAATTTACGTTTAATAGGAAATGGGAGTGAAGTCCTTACAAAAAGAAAAGCCCCGCTTTCGCGAGGCTCTTTTTTGTTGTGGGGGCTACTGGATTCGAACCAGTGACCCTCTGCTTGTAAGGCAGATGCTCTGAACCAGCTGAGCTAAGCCCCCTTGACTCTTTCGAGGATGCAAATATACAGCGATTTTTTTTGTAAGCAACAAGCATTTCACAAAAAAATATCATTAAAATCACAATGTTATATAAATCAAAGAAATAGCGCTAAAAAAAATCTGACAAATTCCTCGGTTGTACATCAATGGTTTGAAATTTGACGACTTTAACCTGTCCAGGAAGTCCGTTTTTTGCCTTAGAAACCATTTTGCGTTCGGTATACATGACGGTTTGCAATGTTTGACTTTTGCCTTTTGAGTTGAACGCACAATAGGAAGCCACCGCCTCTAACGTACTTTTTGCTACCGGCTTTCCCATATTTCGGATGATTACATGCGAGCCGCTCACGTCTGCCGCGTGCATCCAAATATCGTTTTTGTGCGCATCTTTTAACAATGCATCGTTAGACTTTGCGTTTTTGCCTAGCCAGATTTCAAATCCTGAATACTCCAATCGCTTATAAGGTTTCTGGCTTTCTACGCTTTTTTGTCCGCCCCCCTTTAATTGGGGTACAAATTCACGATACGGTCTCAAATCTTTAGGGGTTACTGCCTTTAGCGCTTCGGTTTCTATGTTTTCCCAAACCTTTAATTGCGCTGTTAATGCGTCGATATTCTGATCCAAATGGGCTATTTCAAGTCCTTGGTTTTTTGCTTTTTTGTAGCACTTCTCTGCATTTTCCGCCGCAGATAGGTCTGGATTGATTTTTAAACGGATACGCTGACCGGTAAAGAAATCAGTAATAAGCGCTTCCGATGTGCCTTTTCGAATGGAATGCGCATGGCCTAAAATCAAATCCCCAATTTCTTTAAAACTACGCTGATTGTTCATTTCTGATTTGCGTGCTTGATAGGTTTTTAATCGATTGCGAATTGATTTCAATTGTCGGCCCGATTCCCCAAGTAAAAGAATCTTTTCGCGCTCAAAAAAATACCACCGTAAATAAGAACGTAGCGCTACTTCTAATGCATCAAGTACCGCATTTAATGTCATCAACGGAGTATTAATCCAATTTATAACGGCCTTTTCACCCTCTATAACTAATTGAGGCAAATATGACAAATGATTTGATAATGAATCAATTGATTTTTTTTTATTTTCTAAATCTTGTTCAAAAAAATCAGGATGATTTTCCAATACCTCTACAATCCCAAATCCCTTTATCAGCGAACTCCATTGCTCAGGATTTTCTATATTTGGCAAGGCGATACGGTCTGATGCCATCGATTGCCAGCAAGTGGCAATATCCGTCCAACTCAATTCCCAATCTTTTTTAAAATTGAATCGGAATATGTGATCGGGAATCATATTGTTCTCTTCGTAAAGCAATACATTGCCAAACTTCCCAAAGGACTTAAATAGCAAACGAGATCCATTTTGAAATTTGACCGCAAAAACCCGATCAAACAAACCATATATTACATCTACAACTAGGTGACCTTCTATTTCTTTGAGTTGTAAGACCGCATTGGATTTAACCTTTGACTTTGAATCTGTCCAATTCGCTTTAGTCAAAAGTAGGGCACCTTCTACAAATTTAACCTCATAGCAAATCTCTTGTTTGCCTTTGTAAAAATGCAACAACAATCCGTCCTTATTAAAACTCAATCCATGACTAAAGACGGCTCCTTGAATTTCATTGAACAATTGAGCGGCAAAAAGGCGGTATAAACGATGATGTGCAATCACATTACAAAGTTCGTCTATTAAAATCGCTTTTGTAGGAATTGCTAATTGGATTTGCTTGATACAATGATAAAACCAACTATAAATAAACCAATCCGAGGCTTTATACCTAGGAGCGCTTCGTATAAAATATAATATTCCTTATATTCGTACACTTTATATTTCTATGGCATTTTATTATAAACTCGGACAAATTCCCCGGAAAAGACATACCCAGTTTCGAAAACCTGATGGCACCCTCTATTCAGAAGAACTGATTTCCACAGAAGGCTTTAACAGCTTATATTCATTGGTTTACCACGCACATCCTCCCACTTCAGTTAAAGAAATAGGAGAGCCAATCGATGTAACGCCGAAAGTAGCTTCTCCGAAAAACATGAAAAGTAGAAGTTTTGTTACGTTCGATACCCCGGCCGCAGATGACTACCTAGAAAGCAGAACCGCACTATTGATAAATAGCGACGTACAAATTGGAGTGGCAGCCCCGAGGCATTCTATGACCACTTACTTCTTTAAGAATGCCGATTCTGATGAGGTTTTATTCATCCATGAGGGTAGTGGCTTGCTAAAAACTATTTATGGGGAAATACCCTTTGAATACGGAGACTATTTGGTCATACCTAGAGGATGTATATATCAATTGCATTTTAACGATGAAAATAACCGATTATTGGTAATTGAATCACCTACGCCTATATACCCGCCAAAACGTTATCAAAATAGTTTTGGACAGTTATTGGAACATTCTCCCTATTGTGAACGCGATGTTAAGTTACCCGAAAACCTGCAAACACACGATGAAAAAGGTGATTTCACCGTAATGATTAAAAAACAGGATTTGATATACCCGTACACTTACGGATCACATCCATTTGATGCGATTGGCTGGGATGGATATTCGTATCCCTACGGTTTTTCGATTCACGATTTCGAACCGATTACAGGCCGCTTGCACATGCCGCCTCCAATTCATCAAACATTCGAAGCCCGCAATTTCGTAATATGTAGTTTTGTACCGCGCCTTTATGATTACCACCCCAGTTCTATTCCAGCGCCATACAACCATTCCAATGTGGATAGCGACGAAATTTTATACTATGTAGACGGTGATTTCATGAGTCGCAAGCACGTAGTACGTGGTATGATTACCTTGCATCCAAAGGGCATTCCCCACGGACCTCACCCCGGAACGGTAGAAAAAAGTATCGGAGCGAAAGAAACCCGCGAATTAGCCGTAATGATAGATCCTTTTTTTCCATTACAAATTACGGAGGCAGCTCTAAGAATAGAAGATCCCGCTTATTATAAAAGTTGGGTTGAATAGATTGTAAATCCACATATACAAGCAAACTTAACTCAACCAAGCATTCATTAAAAACACCTAAATGAAACCCTAAGTAGTATTCGTTTTTTGACACCTCGAAAGTGTGTCTCTTTAAAACAAATCATCTCAGCGGTAAATTTATTATATAAAAGCTTTAAATAACCAACCCCAATCCACAATGAATCATTTTCTTAAACTTTTTGGCGCTTTTGTTTTTGCGGGAATTCAATTCACGCCACAAGCTGCCTTTTCACAATCTGGCAGTACAGACTTTCAAAACGAATTCCTTCAGCGTAAGGTTGTTAGAGAATCGTATGCCAAAACATACAAAAATGCTGAAAAATTCCTTGAAAAGGAGCTGCGAAAATCGCGAAAGAAAAATGAAATTCACAAGGAAATCACCCCACTAGAATGGTGGAAGCAAGAGTACCTAATGACGATGGACCCCGCCTTAGGGAGGCCTACTCCTGAAGTACTTCTTCCCACATTAAAGCAACTGAACCGAAAGTCGGTAAGTCTTAGAGCCACTCCAGGCTCTACCTTATATCCGTGGGAATCTAGAGGTCCTAACGATATATCAGGACGAACACGTGCACTTTGTTGGGATGCAGCCGACAGTAAACAACTACGGGTTTTCGCTGCAGGTGTAACGGGTGGTTTATGGGTAAATGACGACATAAGCAACGCTAGCAGTAATTGGAAGCAGGTAAATGGACTTTGGTCCAACTTAAACGTGAGTTGTATCGCACAAGACCCGAACGATAGTAAAATTATTTATGTAGGAACGGGAGAGGGGTTTGGAACAACCGCATCCAGTTCTAGAGGTTTTGGTATTTTTAAAACTACTGATGGCGGAAAGTCATGGACGCACCTAAGCAATACGGAAGGCTTATTTTACATAAACGACATCGCTGTGCGCAATGAATCGGGGAGTAGTGTATTGTATGTGGCCGCAGATATCCTTTTTTATCAAGGACAATGGCATGGGACGAATACAGATGCAGGCTTGTTGAGAAGTACCGATGGGGGAACCTCCTTCACAAACGTAAGCCCTCTTATTCCCTCACAATCACAACGATACATTGTGTCGGATATTGAAATCGGACCCGACAATAGACTGTGGGTGGGCACTAGGAAAAACATGTTTTCCTCTGCTAGCGACCAAGGTGGGGGTCGTGTTTTGTATTCAGACAATGGAACAAGCTTTACCGAATCTTACAAAAACAGTAACGCACTTAAGGGCAGGGTTGAATTGGCTTGTGCCCCAAGCTCTAAAGATACATTATATGCCGTTATCGAAGCGAATGGTGTGGTTCAAGATGTTGCACGCAGTTTTAATGCAGGCAGCACTTGGTCAACATTCACCGAACCAAGCGATGCAGACAAAGGAATTCCAAGTACTGATTTCACAAGAGGTCAGGCTTGGTATGATTTAATCATTGCCGTAAATCCAAAAAACGCCGCAGAATTGGTAATTGGCGGAATTAATTTTTTCATGAGCAAGGAATCAGGCAATAATTGGAAACAAATCTCTAAATGGTCTAACAATCCTGGAATGGACGCGCTGTCCTGTTCGTACATCCATGCTGATATGCATGCAGCCGCTTATACCAATGATGGAAAGCGTTTAATTGTAGGTACCGATGGAGGTGTATTTTACGCCGCAGATGTGCAAAACGATCCTTGGAATAGCGACAAAGCTTTTGTAGAACGCAATAATAGATATGTTGTAACGCAATATTATGCAGGAAGTATTTCCCAAAACAATGCAAATTTCATGTTAGGAGGAGCTCAGGATAATGGAACCAGTTATACCCAAGACACGGGCTTTAATAAAAAATA
>JBIKIM010000109.1:0-5007 GCA_044361605.1 Bacteroidia bacterium
TAACTTAGTAGGCAATCCTTACCCGTGTGCCATTGATTTGCGTCAAGTGTTTGAGACCAACAAAACAAAAATATTACCCAGATTCTACTTTTATGACGCCATTGCACGCCGATACAACGAATGGGATAGTGTTAGTCCCAACTCAAATGCAGTAACACCCACAAAAAACGGGACCACAAGATTTAAAAACCAGGGAAGCAGTATTCGAGAAAGCCGTATTTTGGATGCAGGCGGCGCAGTTTTCTTCGTTGTGAGTACGAATAATAGCACCGAAAACATCACATTTCAGGAGTCTCACAAGGTTTCTACCATGCGGTCGTTAACGAAACATTTCTCTAGTGGCGTGCAAGAAGAAACGGTTTATCCGTGCAATAAAATTACCGGAGAGCTGCGTTACCAAGATGCCACTTGGACTGAAAATGACGGATTCACTATGGAGTTTGATATGGATGGTGTTAATTCAGATGGCGACTTTTACGACATGAATAAATTGTATGCCGGGTACATGGGATTGGGTACGCTCACCGCAAACAACACCTGGCTTTCTATCGACCGACGTAATAAAATTGCCGAAGTTGGAGAAACCAAGTCTATTCCTTTGAAAGTGGCGTATCCTAAAGAAGGACCTACCGCTATGGAATTGGGCTTCAACTTCTGCAGTGAAGGAAATCCAAACTACAAAATCCAGTTGTTCGACAAAACCAACAACACCGCTGCAGACATCACCAATGGCGCGATTTATTCCTTTACAGCATCAAATGCGGAGGAGAAAAAAGCCGATCGTTTCGAGCTGCTGTTTACAGGAATCGAAAAACAGAACAGCAATAAGACCATTAACCCTACTGCATTCTCTGTATTTCCAAATCCATCAGAAAATGGCGTTGTATATGTAACCAATACCCAAGGTATTGCTATTACTTCTATCGAGTTGATGAATCAAATAGGACAAACAGTTAAAAAGTTTCCGGAGCACAATCCCAAAAGCCTAATCGAACTCAACCACGAAACGATTCCTTCAGGTTTGTACTTTCTACGCATCGTTAGTCCCAACTTTACCCAAACGCAATCCATTTTATTGAAATAAGACAAAATGTTACACTTTAAATGGGAATTATTCGTTTAAACTACCCAAAAAAGTTGTAGCCTTGGTATGCTAGCCCTACTTTTGTAATACTAAATTCGCAAATAAAAAATATACCTATATGAAAAACACACTTCGCATCTTGGCATTATTCGTAGCCGTTGTGGCAACCAAAGCCGTTTTTGCTCAAGGCATTCCCGATGATCCAGACATCGCAGTTCCCATCGACGGTGGAATTTTTACCGTTGTAGGTTCAGCTGTCGCTTACGGTGTTTACCGTTTGAAAAACAAGAATAAATAATTCAATCCTATATCAAAAAGAGGCCGTTCCTATGGAACGGCCTCTTTTTTTGCCCCTCATTTGCCCATAAGGATCGAGCATCTAGCCCCTGCAAGACAACCTCTATCCCATCTAACTTCTACACTTTACACGTAAGGCTCGAGCATCGAGCGTCTGCACGCTATCCTCTATCCCTTATGCCTTATCCTCTATCCTCTATCCTCTATCCTCTATCCTCTATCCTCTAACTTCTATCCCCTCTAACTTCTCACACTATACACGTAAGGCTCGAGCCCCTAAACGCTCAACTCTCACATCCAAATAAAAAATCCCTATCTTGCACCCATGGACCGTAATGCCACACACTACACGATTCCTATCGGACATCCCACCTGGATTTATATGAATCTGGGACTTGTAGTCACAGCCCTAATTGTATTTATCATTACCCGTAAGCACGCCACCAAACGCACCAACACCATTGCCTACATTCTCGCGGCCATAATTGGAATCAACTTTATTGGGGAACAAATTGAAGCCATTATTAATCATACCTGGCGCATCGAAACCTACTTACCCCTGCACTTGTGCTCTTTTTCTACCTTCCTTGCCATCCATTTTTTAATTTACCGCAAGCAATGGGTTTATGAGTTTTTAATATTTTGGAGCGCCGGAGCCATTCACGCCTTTCTTACGCCAGAAATCGACACCGGTTCCAATTGGGCCTATATCCTATTTTTTACGATTTCCCACGGTGGAATTATTATTGCCGCACTCTATGGAAGCCTAAGACTTGGTTTTAAACCACGCCCGCGCTCATGGCTGAAGGTATTTGCCTATACCCAGCTGGTGCTGCCGGTAATTGGTATTTTAAATTACTTTCTAGACTCCAATTATATGTACATCGCCCAAAAACCCAATGCTAACAATCCCATGATCATCGGCGAATGGCCTTGGTATATCATTGGACTCGAATTTATCGTGTTCGCCCATTTTTACATCTTCTATTGGATACACAAACGTGTGGCTTCCGTGCGTTGGGCCCTTCCCCAAACCGAACAAGAGCCCAGTTTGGAATAATTGATAAATAGCCGGATTTCAGATTAATGCGCTTACAATTCAGACATCACCTCCGGATTTACCAGCACTTCATCAATAAATATAAACGCCTCCCCATTGAAGTCATAACCGGGATGCCCTTTAGGCAATTTTCCGAAATTTGTCGCTTTGACCCTAATATAACGGGCCTTTACGCCCTTTGGCTTTTTGTTATGTCCCATAATAATAGGACAGATGCCTACTTCTTCGCGACGCACATTTGAGCCAAAATCAAATGCATTAAACGGCTCATATTTTATCCCATCTAAGGAATATTCCCACGCCACACGAGTCGGTAAAAATATCCAAGCCCGCTCGTCGCTCAAAAAACGTGCGCCCAAATATTGCACTTGGGTAATCTCTTTCAAATCGATGACCGTTTCGAAATCTTGCGATTGATATCCCTGCCAAAATCCCGAACGCCATTCCTCACTGCCTAAAACCCCGTCTACCAGAGCCCCATCGCCGCCGCCACTGTACTGCGGATTGTAGCTTCCCTTAATTTCTTTCACCTCAAAATCATTCGATTTCTCGTGCACGTAACGCGCCACAAACGGCCTTCCGACCCAAGAATCTCGATCCAAAAAAGCCGCCCAAACTAAGGCACTCCCTTTCAAGCTAATCTGCGTATCCGATTCCACCAAAATCAAGCTATTGTGGGTTGCATAGCCCGGAATGCGCATCAATCCCTCGGCGGTTTTTATTTCCTTGAACAATTTGTAAAAATCCTCACGGGATTCCCCAAAACGCAAACTACTATCCATAAAACGTATAAATACCGCTACCGGATGCAATTTTGTAGCCCCTTTAAGACGGAGGGCATATGCTTGTCCCTTCATTACTTGACTCGGTACCTCTATTTCAGGAACAAATCCAAAATCTGATCCGGTTGCCTGGGCTGAATTTAACACATCTAAACGTACGTCAGACCTTCCCTCAACGCCGCGTGCACCCATAGCCACGGATTTATCCAACACCCAATCAAAATGAACGGCTCGGTGAATCATCAGAAAATCGTTCGACATCCGATTTTTCTTTGGCATTAATTGCAAATAACTCGGAATCAATTCGACGAATTTCTCTTTGTAATTCAATTTAGCCCTCTCTTCCGATAGCGTCCAACGACCATTACTAAATTTCGACTCTTCTTTTTGGGGAATCAAATCCCTCGTTATCGTGATGTGATTGGCATCCGACTGAAAAATCTTTACGCTATCGAACATCGGCACCCCTAAATCCCAATACCCACTTCCCGGCGCTACCGGATACATGCCCAATGCCGATAATACATGCCACGCACTCATCTGTCCGCAATCTTCATTACCGATATAACCGTCGGGACCCGTGGTGTAAAAATTATTCTGAATCTGTGAAATTATACGCTGCGCTTTGTCTGGCCTACCAGCGTAATTGTACAAATAGGCCATGTGGTGACTCGGTTCGTTACCATGGGCATACTGACCTATCAAACCGGTAATATCCGCTTGTTCCCTGCCCCTTGTTTGATCCGGGGCGTTAAACAAGCCATCCAACGCGCGCTCGAAAGAATCCGCGCCTCCAAAGTGTGACATCAGCGATTCTAAATCTTGGGGTACGGCAAAGCGATATTGCCAGGCATTCGCCTCGGTATAATGATTGTTCACTTCGTTCAAATAGTAGGGATCCAAGAATACCCCGTTCAACCGTGGACGGAAACTCTTCGTCGCCGGATCCCATAAACCCCGCCAGCGCTGTGCGCGATTTTCGTATTCTTGGGCTTCTGCATCATAACCCCAAAGTCGGCCCAATTTCGCCACACAGGCATCGTCAAACGCATATTCCAAAGTCTTGGATACCGATTCGCTCTGGTTCAAAACATCGATATATCCCAATTTCAACCCATACAAAGTGAGCAACTCACGGGCAATAGGGATATGGTATTCAAAAGACAATTCTTTATAGTCGGAACTGTGTTTAACGGCGCGCCACAGGCGTTCTTGTTCTTCCTCCGAAAAATAAATACCTTGTACGACCGCATCTAAAATCACGGGTACACTGTGAAATCCAATCATGCAATTGGTTTCGCAACTGCCAAGTTCCCATACGGGCAGCCGACCGCCGTCCTCGTATTGATCGAGCATCGTTAATATAAAATCGCGTGTTCTCGATTTATCGATGAGCGAAAGAAGCGGATGTAAGGCTCGATAGGTGTCGCATGCACATCCCGAACCTTAATCCGCGCCAATTCACCTTCCCATTTCCTTTGCGTCAATTGCTTTACCTCGTCAAAAACGGCCCATTTTGACAGTGTATCAGAGTCCCCATCTGCCCTATAACCATCATGAAAACTATCGCCCTTGTCGAGCAGATTGGATAAACTTCTTTCATTCAGCTCCACCCCTTCTATAGAGGTAAACGACAGGGTCGTTTGAATGCCTAAAATCGAATTCGCGGGTTCAAAGGCCAACAGCAATTGGGAAGAATCGGCATTGTATTTCCAAGATTGAATGACCTCGGTAAACACCGTTTTGAAAAATACCCACTGATTATCGGCCCATTGCTTGCTCTG
>JBIKIM010000213.1:0-3438 GCA_044361605.1 Bacteroidia bacterium
AAAAAAGTAATTATCAGTATCGTCGTGAAGTTCTATGGCGCATTGTTCCACACTGAAATACGCATCTAAAACCCCTTTCATATCTTCTTTGGTGCAGGTGCCACCAAATGTATCATCGAATGTCTTTTGACCAATTTCCTGAAGGAGCTCTAAATCACGTATGTCTGCACGGCGAATCATTAAACAAAAGTAGATAATTTAGTAACTTGCGATTTAATTAATTAGAAATCCTCCACATGTATATTTCTATAACCGGACTCAAACCTAAAAATCTATTTCGTCGGATTCAGTTCTGGACCCTCGCCATTCCCTCATTCCGACAAGCCCAAACGGCACCCGGTAATTTATTCTGTGAAACCAAGAAAATCGAGTGCTTTCAATGTACCCTTACCGCTTGGGAAAGCCGAGATCAAATGCTCCAGTTTATGCGGAGCGGCATCCATTTAAAAGCCATGAAATTATTCCCTAAAATAGCAGTGGGACGCACCTATGGTTATGAAGCGGATGAAATACCTAATTGGCAAGACGCTTATAGCTTGCTAAAAAACCACGGCGCCAATTACCAACGTTAATCAACACCCTATTTATGACGGAACCAGCAATCTGTGCGCTCGTTTTCGTACATCTTGAATACCGTATTCACCGGTGCTCCATGCCTTAGTTGCTCATTAAATTGAGTCCTCACCAAATAATTAAAAGCCCCCATATCACCTGTAAACGCCGTTTCGTTGGCATAATTCGCGTGTTGATGAATCGACCACAACCGCGTAATAAAATCAAACATCAATAACGCGTTGCCCCCGATAATTCCACAATTCAAGAGCGTTTCATCCCCAAAACGCGTTTCATAATCGGCAAAATCCGGAATTTGCTTACGCAGATGCGTAGAATGATCCTGCATCCATTCGTTATTAAGTATTTTAGGTTCGTCTCCACAAAAAAGCACCGCCGGATTGTCTGTAAAACCAGCATCTATAAACGGATTTTGAACCATAACCACATCCGATACATCGGTTACAAAAACACCGTCCAACTCATTAACGTAGTGATTTAGAAAATCACGATAAACGCAATAGCGGTATACGTTGGGATTGAACTGGGGATTGTAATTTACCTTAACGAAGGAAACATATTCATTCTGATAGGTATCGCAGGTCGCAGCACTAAAGTTATTATGAAAAATAATGCCACGCACCTTATGAGCCGCAACTGAATCGGCCCACTCACGCACCAATTCATACGTATCATCCTCCAGCACCATACTGCGATTGGCGTCGTAAACGCCTGTGATATGACAAGACATAACGAGATTCCTATGACCAAACAACCTTAGATTCTCGTAAGCCATCACCTAAGAAATTGTCAAATTGGCTTTCTTCAACGAAGAACAAATACTGTTGGGAATGTTCCGGTGATAGATATACGTTCTTAAGTTTACTTTTTTAACCCGAAACTCCCTATTTGCCCTTTCGAAAAAATCGGCATCGGCGGCAAAGCCACTTTTAAAATAGATAGCACTAAAAACCTTCTTCAATCCAAACAAGGTACCAAATAACGTCGCTTCGTCCAAATGGATGAGTTTCGTAAGATCATTTTTATCAGGAACGTAATAATCCTCAATGGTATCGACAATTGTCTCCGTAGTAGAACAAATCAAATCACAACTTTCAACTTCTCGCAAACAAGAGCTCAAGTGATTATACTTGTATTCATCGTCGCTGTCTAAAATGGTAATGAATTTGCCTATACTGTTTAACACACCGCGATTAATAGATTCCGACTGACCGCGATTGCTATGACGGATGTAGACTATTTTGTCTTCATTTTCCTCCACAAAACGCATAAGCGCTTCTCTATCAAACTTTTTGCTTCCATCATCAATAACAATAAGCTCAAAATCTTGAAAATCTTGTCTCAACACAGAATCAATCGCTCTTTTTATCAAGCTGAAATCCGTATTGTAAACAGCCATCAGCACTGAAATATGTACTTGTTTTAACATATGTCTATTGGATACTATTATTAATACATGTCAGACAAATGTTTAAAATCATTTAATTATTTAATGGTTAAATTATTTTTATTTTTATATTATCTCGTACCAACAATTCAAAACAGCACTATTTATTGGGCCAAAGATAGATTAATGATTTGAATTTATAATATTAAATCCCAATAGAATTGCCTGCAGCGGAGAAACAAACCCGTTAATTACAAAGGCCTAACTCCCACCGATGAATTCGCCTCGTGTGTCGAATAGCCTTGATATTATTTGCAAAAACCGTCACCGCCGTGCTTAGTTTGCCCGCATGATAAATTGGATTCACACACCGCCACCCGCCGCACCCTACATAGCCTCCATTTTCAACTATTACCTATCCGAAGATCTTGACGGTTATGAGGAATACGATATACTCACCCTTGAATTGGCCAAAAAATCTTCTGGTTTTTTAGGATATGAAAGCTTCAAACATGCGGGTCGCGGCTCCTTTATCAGCTATTGGACAGACATGGAAGCCGTACAAAAATGGGCCCGCAATCCGGTACACATAGAAGCCAAAAAACTCGGCATGAACCGTTGGTACCGGTATTATCACAGCCAAATATCCCAAGTATTGCATTTTCATTCAAACGCATTATAATCGCAATCAAAAAGAAGCATTTATCTTTGCACCGCTGTGAAAGTTTCTAAGACCCTCAAATATTTAACCATCGGATTGGCCGCCCTTGGCGTTACAATTTTCGTAACTTTATGGAGTAATGGTGCATTCAAAGAAGTAAACGTTAAAACCGGACCCCAAGGCGGATTCCTCCTCGTAGGTGCCGACCACAAAGGTTCCTATCAAAAAATCGGTTCTGTATTTGCCAAAGTCAAAGAGGCGCAGCAAAAAAGCAGCCTAGATTCAGCCATGTTTGTTGGGGTGTATTTCGACGATCCCGGAAAAATTGACGAAGCAAATTTGCGTTCCTTTGCCGCGTTTGTCGTAAAAGATTCTGCGACCGCTTTAAAAGTAGCATCCGAAAATCCCGGTTTCCACCTACTTTATATCCCCAAAACCAACGCCTATTTTGCAGAAATCGCAACAAAAGGCATGATATCTAATATCATCGCCGCCGTTAAAGCGTACCCCAAACTTGGAGAAGCCATAACCGCCGATCGGGTTTCCCCCAATGCACAAGGCATGGCCTTTGAAGAATATCATAACGGTTTTATGCGATTTGTGATGCAAGTGCAGTAACCGCCTAAAGCAACCCTAACACTTGGTTTTTCAGCGCTAAGCACTCTATAGAATCTTTAGTACCGAATGGGTAGCGCATCTATATAATGGGATTCGAACTAGCAATTTTCTTAATTTGATAGAAATCAACCATCAAAAAGGATTTTCAAATCAAAAAAACTTTTTTTAGCATTCCTGTAAGAATTTAGTTTGATTTTTT
>JBIKIM010000111.1:0-4944 GCA_044361605.1 Bacteroidia bacterium
GGTATACTCAGCTAACGCCTCGTATGATTACATAGATAGATTTGCATTATAAATGAAGAGGCCGCCCTTGTGATAAGGGCGGCCTCTTTTTTATTTGAATAAACCTTGGTTTGTCTATCGGGATTTTGTTTTATCTAACGCGATTTCGTTAATATGAGCCACTACTGTTAGTTCGTCTGAGGGCACAAATGCGATTCTCTAGCGACGATAGGGACCAAATAGAGCAATGTGTATTTATGTGGCCGCAGCGGGCACATAACGCGTGCAGCGGATGTTTTATCCTAGATAGGTTTTTAGTATTTTGCTTTTGCTAGATTTGCGTAAGCGACGTAACGCCTTCTCTTTGATCTGACGTACACGCTCTCTGGTAAGACCTACTTTGTCTGAAATGTCTTCAAGGGTATGCGCAGGATGTCCGTCTAGTCCAAAATAGTATTTGAGTACATCACGTTCTTTGTCGCTTAGGGTTGAAATAACGCGATTGATTTCGTTTTGTAAGGATTCGTTCAGAAGCGGCATGTCTGGATTGGGCTCGTCGTTATTATCGAGTACTCCTAACAAGGTATTGTCTTCTCCTTCTGCAAGCGGCGCGTCGATGCTTAAATGGCGACCGCTGGAACGCAGGGCGTTTTCCACTTCAGATAAAGCAATATCTAGGGAATCTGCAATTTCTTGTGGTGTGGGTTCGCGCTCTAATTCTTGTTCCAATCGGGCAGAAGCCTGAGTGATTCGACCTAAGCTGCCTACTTTATTCAAAGGCAAACGCACAATTCTGCTTTGATCTGCTAATGCTTGAAGGATGGATTGACGTATCCACCAAACGGCGTAGGAAATGAATTTGAAACCACGGGTTTCATCAAAGCGTTTAGCCGCTTTAATCAACCCCATGTTACCTTCGTTTATTAGGTCACCCAAGGTTAAACCTTGGTTTTGATATTGTTTAGAAACCGATACAACGAAACGCAAATTGGCATTTACCAGTTTTTCCAAAGCCGCTTGGTCGCCCTCTCTAATGCGCTGTGCAAGCTGAACCTCCTCTTGCGCATCGATCATGGAAACCTTAGAAATTTCGTTCAAATACTTGTCAAGTGATTTGTTTTCGCGATTGGTAAACTGTTTAGATATTTTTAACTGCCTCATAGATGCTTTACAAAAGTGTATTTTTAGCCGTGCAAATTTACGAAATTAACGTCTAAAACGCAATATTGTTTTGTGCAGTTATGCACCTAAAAACACGCAACTTATTGAAGGGCGGTATAGGCTAGGAAGGCGCTCACATAGGCAGCGAAGCCGTAAAGGAAAAATAACCCAATAGGCCACTTCCAAGATCCGGTTTCTTTCTTTAATACCGCCATCGTACTCATACATTGTAAAGCAAAGGCATAAAACAACATTAAGCTGATGGCATAGGCAGCACCGTATAAGGGCTTGCCTGTTTCAGGATCTTTCTGCGCTTGCATTTTTTTTCGGATTCCTACCACATCTTCCGACTCGCCAGAATTGGTAAATAAGGTACTCATGGTGCCTACAAAAACCTCGCGGGCCGCAAAAGAAGAAATTAAGGCAATGCCTGTTTTCCAATCGTATCCGAGCGGTCGAATTGCTGGTTCTATGAATTTCCCCATTTTACCTGCATAACTCGCCTCTAGGCGATAGGTGTTTTTTAATTCGGAAATTTGATTTTCTCGGTCTTCCTTGGATAGAATTGAGGCAGATTCTGACTCGGCGCGGCGTTCGGCGTTCTGCATGGCTTCCCCCGGACCAAAAGAAGAAAGAGCCCAAAGGATCATAGAAATAAGGATAATGACTTTACCGGCCTCACTTAGAAATGCTTTGCATTTGATCCAAGCGCCTTGTATTACGGTTTGTAGGCGAGGGGGTTGGTAGGTGGGAAGTTCGAGAACAAATTCTGAGCTGTCTTGGGTGCGTTGTACGCGTTTAAAAATCCATGCCAGTAGGATTGCTAATGCAATTCCGACAAAATAAGCTCCCGTCATCAGGGCTGTTTGGGCGGGAATTGGTCCCCAAAACGTGCCTTTGGGAATTACTAAAGAAATGAGCAGCACGTAAACGGGCAAACGGGCGCTGCAACTCATTAAAGGCACTATGAGCATGGTGGCAAGTCTTTCCTTTTTGTTGCGGATGGTGCGGGTGGCCATGATGCTAGGAATGGCGCAGGCAAAACCGCCTACAAGGGGAATGATGGATCGCCCATTGAGACCCACTTTGCGCATCACACGATCGCTAATAAAGCTTGCGCGCACCATGTAGCCGCTGTCTTCGAGTATGCCGATTAAAAAGAATAATATAAATATTTGAGGCACGAAAATTACCACGCCTTCTAAACCGCTTAAGAAACCATTGCTCCAAAAGCTGGCCAAATAGGGATTGGTGAACCACGAAACGGATGTATCGCGAACGAAGGCAAATCCCTGTTCGATAACCGACATTGGGGCTTCCGCCAACGTAAAGACACCTTGAAATAAGATGAGCATTACGGCAATAAACGCCAGTAATCCCCAAACGGGATGGGTAAGGATTCGGTCTATTTTCAGCGTGTTAAATGCCTTTAATCGTTTTTTCTGGGGTATAACGCGTTTAATTACACGATCAATATCGGCATATCTGCGCAAGGTTTCTTCGCTGATACCCCTTTCGATATGACCTTCAGTAAAACGCAATAGCCGATCTCTAAATCCTTCGTTATGGGTAAGGGGATTGCCCGCTTGCATGCGGCTGCAAAGATCCCAAATAGCGTCTATGCTTTTATCGGTGCGGGGATTCAAGCTCAAAAGCGGAATGCCTAATATTTCCGATAGCGTAACTATATCCAAATCTATTTCACGGCGTTTTGCCGTATCGCCCATCGTTAAAATACCTGCAGTGGGAATGCCTAATTCCGATACTTGGGAATACAATAGTAAGTTTCGGCGCAGGTTGGAGGCATCTAAAACAAAAATAATTCCATCAATTGGAGGCGCGTTTATACCCAAAAGATGCGAATTTACCACATGCTCGTATTCAGAATTGGTGAAAAGACTGTAAATACCGGGCAAGTCAACCCATTCGATCGTTTCATTTCCGTGGTTGGATTTGCCCACGAAGGCCTCAACGGTGGTCCCAGGTAAATTGCTGGTTTTTTGACCCAATCCCGTGATACGGTTGAAGAGGGTAGATTTACCACAATTGGGATTTCCTATAAGGGCGATGCGTTTCACGTGCGTTTAATTTTCCTGCAGTCGCAGCGGTCGAATTTGAATCTCTTGAGCTTCGCTTTTGCGAAGTCCTAGTATATAGGTGTCAATTTGAAAAGCAATAGGATCGCCCCCAGGTGCTGTATAAAGCTTGGTGATTTCTGTTCCAGGAACACATCCCATTTCCGCTAAGCGAGAGGTGAGATCACTTGGCATGAGGGAATCAATTTCCCAAGGCTCATTAAACTCCATATCGTTTGCGGTCATATCCAAGCCCTGCAAATTTAGAATGATTTTAAATAAACACCAAGTATTTACCTTGTGTTTATTATGTCTTAATCGAAAATGGGCCGTTTTCGGGCTAAATACCGAGACGTATTATTCGGTTTTCATGGAAAATAGACTTTCAAGCACGGAATAGCGCAGTTGGGTATTCGGCTCTTGGGGCAGTTTCTGACTTCTCTCGGTTTTCAGCCGTTCCCACTCGTTCCGAAAGTAAAATTGGGTTACACGCGCATTATTAGGAACTATTTTGAGCTGTTGCACCCAAGCATCAAGAATAAGAGATTCCTCTTTGCTGTCATTTATAAACGCCCGCTCTAGCCAATTATATATAAAGTCTAAACTCCAATCTTGCGATGAGATTATTGGGATCAATGCAATTTTCATGTCTGCAGTGACTATTTCAGCCAGTGATTCGCTCCACAGAAACCCCAGAAATTTGGATTTTACGGGTGCCGTATTTTTTGGGCTCTTTAAAATGCGTTCTGCGACAAGGGCTACATTTTTTTCGGCAAAAAAGGCTTGCATGAAGGCCGCTTCCAAGATTTCCTCGTCGTTAGCATCAATCCAATTGGCTGTAACCGTATCCATAACAAAATCGCTAGGCTTGGTCTTAAGGTTGGGGAAGTCTTTTTGCAGCTGTTGCAAGAAATTCAAATAATAGACTTGGTGTTTGGTCCGTTTTTCTGTTGTGAAATGTGCAAAAATTGAATCGTGATAAATTTGCACAAACTGCAAGATCTGAGGGTCGGTATCGCCAGATATCGGATTCCAAAGGGCTCGACATAAGTCGTAATTTATTTTAGATAGTAGCGGTCTTTCAATTCCGGTATTTCGCTCGATACGCAAAGCGGTTAACGCCATTTCTAAAACGGTCTGATTTATTTTGGTGGTTTCCAAGTTACTCGGAATACGCTGCACCGCCTTTCGGAGCCATTCGATTTTGGTAAAATACGAAAACGTATTCGTATGAATAGCGTGGTGGGCCCGATTCACGTGCAGGTAAAATGCGGGACGATGGTCATCCTCCTTTTCAAGAGTTTGGATGTCGGTGTCAACACTGAAATTATAAATTTGGGGATTCGAATAGGTTATGAAAACCATAGAATCCGGAAAAGGCAAGCGAAGGTCCAGGAATGCAGTCGCCGGATATATCCAAACAGACGTGTCCCAAGTACGCCGATTGTTACCCAAAACATGGATGTAAACGTGTTGCATTTTACTTTGTCCGTAAGTTTTTAAACTGGTAACGGCGGCTGAATTTTCAGCCACACTTGGGCTTAAATGCAACATCGATTGTTGCGTTATGGAATCGATGTAGGTCGCATAGCCCATTGAAAATTCACCTCCCTGAAAATACCATGAATTAAAAAAGTGATCCATATTTTTGCCCGTTACGCTTTCAATGCATTTTTTCCAATCGTAGGCATTGCCATTTTCATATGCATGTCGAGTAAGGTACAGCTGC
>JBIKIM010000112.1:0-4924 GCA_044361605.1 Bacteroidia bacterium
CGTACCATCTACGTCTACCGCATTAAATGCTTTTAACGCCGTAAGTCCCGTTGTCCAAACAGGTCCATTGATTAGCGACCCGTCGTAAGAATTAGCGGTATTTTTGGTTGCTTGATTTTCAGTGGTTGTACCGGTACCCTCGTTTAAGTTGTAATACGCTTCCAAACCGGTTTCTGAACCGACAAGAGGTTGGTTCATATTGGCTATAATTTCTTCTTGGGTTCTTGCAGTGCTCCAAAAACGAACCTCATCAATATCACCGTCCCAATAATTATCAACTTTACCAATTTGGTAATTTCCGTAAATACGCACGTTGGTTGGCGCAGAACGGCTGTAAAGTAAATGGCCGTTTACAAATACGGTTTGGGTAGTTCCACTTTTGACCCATGCCACGTGTACCCACTTATCTGCCGACAACCTCAAATTTGAGGTTAAGAAATCGTAACGAGTAGTTCCATCGTTTAAGTCGGTGTGTAAATTACCACCTTTCATATACAAAGAAGGATTCCGCGAAACAGCTAAGCTGCTATTCAAATCTTGGTAACCAAAAATAGCATGATAACCAATTCCGGTGGCCGCGTTATTTGACGGTCGAATCCAACATTCAATAGTGAACGTTTGAACCCCGTTACTATATATCGAATTGCCTATATTTATGTGATCGTCGACACCATCAAATTTAACCCCATTGTTCTGAGCCGAAACACCCAAGGAAGCAACTATCAGTGCTGCCAAGAGCCCTAATTTTCGCTTTACAATCAAGAGTTTCGAACGCTTCATTTATGACAAACAAAGATAAGGCACCCTATACAAAGCTCCAACTACGCCAATACCGCCTCTTCATGCTTCCGCAAGCGCAAAATCACCATTTTACTCGTGGGTGTATTACTCTTTTTCGCGACGCTATCAATGGGAACCAACACGTTGGTTTCGGGGAAATACGTGGCCGCACAGCCCTCAGGTATGCTAAATGCCACTATAATAAAATTACGCGCTATTCGCTCTCTGCCTCCGTGGTTGTTGTATAAGTCTACCCGATCGCCCGCTGTAAACCCTTGTACTTTTATGTCACTTTCATTCATAAAAATGACCCGACGCTCGTTTGAGATGCCGCGATAGCGGTCGTCGAGACCGTAAATCGTGGTATTGAACTGGTCGTGACTCCTTAAGGTTTGCATCATTAATTCGCCCTCCTCTAACACGATTGGCTCCACATCTGCCTTATGAAAATTGGCTTTCCCTGTTGCCGTATTGTCGAAATTTCCCTCTCGAGAACTATTGGGCAAATAAAATCCGCCTGGCACGCGCACCCGATCGTTGTACAAATCAAAACCCGGAATGCAGCGCTCGATATCCCAACGAATGCGATCGTAATGTTCCGTATACCGCTTCCAATTCACCACCGATTCTTCTCCAAAAACCGCCAGCGCCAATTCCGCCACGATTATGGGTTCGCTCCTCAAATGCGCGCTTACTGGCTTTAATACTCCTTTCGACATTTGTATAACGCCCATGGAGTTTTCCGTGGTTACAAATTGCAATTCGCCGTTTAAAATGTCTTGATCGGTGCGACCGTAACAGGGCAGGATAATCGCTTCTTTACCTGTTATAAGATGACTTCGGTTCAACTTGGTAGACACTTGAACCGTGAGTTCTGTATTTTGTAGGGCCTCGGCTGTATATAAGGTATCCGGTGTGGCGGATAGGAAATTCCCCCCCATAGCAAAAAAGACCTTCACCTTGCCGTGGTGCATGGCTTTGATGCAATCTACCACATCGTAACCGTGCTCGCGGGGCGGATCGAATTCAAAAACGCGCTGCAAATTATCTAAAAAGACCTTCGACGGTTTTTCGTAAATGCCCATGGTACGGTCGCCTTGCACGTTGGAATGGCCCCGAACCGGACAGGTTCCAGCGCCCGGTTTTCCAATGCTTCCCTTCGCAATAAGCAAATTCACAATCTCTTTTATGGTATCGACCGCGTTGCGGTGCTGCGTTAATCCCATAGCCCAACAGGCAATAATCTTTTTCTTATGCTTTATGGCATTCACAGTTTCCTTTATTTGGGATAAAGAAATACCCGATTGAGACACCAAATAATCCAAATCTTT
The DNA here is from genome assembly GCA_044361605.1 of Bacteroidia bacterium. Lineage (GTDB taxonomy): Bacteria > Bacteroidota > Bacteroidia > NS11-12g > UBA955 > VMCP01. Next base: position 2,112 of record JBIKIM010000112.1, read on the forward strand.
GGATTGAATATGTGCCTGCCACTCTTCAAATCCTTGTGTTTTTTGGTCAATAAAATCACGATCCCAAACTTGGCCAGGCGCAAGGGCTTCCTCTTGAATTAACAAATACGACAAGGCCTGTAACAGCGCCAAATCGCCGTTCAAGCGCACCTGTAAAAAGATATCGGTCAAGCGGGACTTAATACCCAAAGCGCCTTTTAACGATTGCGGATCTTTGAATGCCACCAAGCCTGTTTCGGGCAACGGATTTACCGATATAATTACGGCGCCTTTTTCTTTGGCTTTCTGCAAGGCGCTCAACATGCGCGGATGATTGGTACCCGGATTTTGTCCGATGATAAAAATCACCTCCGCCTCATAAAAGTCTTCTAATTTCACACTCCCCTTTCCGATCCCTAAGGATTCCCCTAAGGCAACCCCGGAAGATTCGTGGCACATATTGCTGCAATCGGGCAGGTTATTCGTACCGAACTGACGCACAAACAATTGGTATAAAAAAGCCGCTTCGTTGCTGGTTCTTCCTGATGTATAAAAAACCGCTTCGTTCGGATCGACACACGCGTTTACGTGTTGGGCAATTTTTTCATAGGCCTTTTCCCAAGAAATGGGTTCGTAATGCGTGCCGCCTATGGGCAAATACATGGGCTCTGCCAAACGGCCCTTTTTGCCAATCTCGTAATCGTTCAAACGCGACAATTCGGCCACGGAATTTTCCTTAAAAAACGCTGCCGTAAGTTTTTTACTGGTGGCTTCTTCCGCAATGGCTTTGGCTCCGTTTTCACAATATTCTCCAATCGCCGAACGGTCGTCGTCGGGATCGGGCCAGGCGCAACTCGGACAATCAATGCCGCCTTTTTGATTTAAATTAAACAGGGCTTTGAGGCCTCGGGAAGGACCCATTTCAGAAAATACGTGTTGCACGGCTACTTTCACACCCGTTATACCGGCCGCTGCATCAGACACTTTTCCCAATCTCATTTTCAATAAAGATTCAGGATTTTCTGGATTTACAAATACCCTTTTTTTAGTCATTTCGAGCCGTTTTTTACTGAAGACACCCTTTGATTATTTTATGTTTTTATATATGAATCTTAGAAAAAACACCTCATAACACCCCCACCTTTCTAACAAACGGCATTGGGGTTGTCATAATTATCGCTTTGGTCTTCGAAGGTATTATCCAAACAGACGAAATCTTTCTCTACCAACAGAAACAATTCCGTGCCATCGGGCAATACTTGGATGTACTGAAAGCCCACCTCGTCGCTATCGGTCCATTGTTGGGCTTGCCATTCAGGAACGGCCACTTCAAAACCCGAACCCGTCCAAGTAGCTTGTAAGAATTCGGTTTCTGCGCTTTTAAGCAATGTGTAATTAAACACGCCGCCTAAGGCATGGGTTTGTTCCAAAATCAATCCATCGTTCTTAAATTTTGCTACTTCCGATTTTGTAAGGCGCATGCGCAACGAGTTTCCCTTAATTCTGATTTTCATGGTACCAATTCTTCAGCACGAATATAAGAAATCAAAAGGAGATCCGATCGGCCCCGTTATATACGTTAAATCTATTTTCTTTGAGAAATCCGACCAAGCTTATATCGAACTCTTCCGCCAAGGCTACAGCCAAAGACGAGGGCGCGCCAATCGCTACTACCATTCGAATACCGGCCATTGCCGCCTTTTGTATCAATTCAAAACTCGCCCGTCCGCTAAGTATTAATACATGGTTGAACAGAGGAATTTGCTGCGCGTTCAAGGACCAACCTATTAATTTATCTAAGGCATTATGCCGGCCTACATCCTCGCGCATTGCGACTAATGTTCCTTGTAAATCAAAAAGTCCGCAGGCATGTATGCCTCCCGAATACTCGAAATTGTTTTGTGATTTTCGCAAAACTTCAGGCATTAGTCGGAGTATTTCTTGTGAAATTCGCCATTTTTTTTGGGGTACAATAACAGGGCAAGCCTGTTGAACGGCTGCCATTGACGTTTTACCGCAAACGCCGCAGCTCGATGTGGTGTAAAAATGCCGTTCTAAATTATTCAAATCAAGGACCCGCTCGCCTTGCAATTCAACCTCTACCCAGCAATCGTTGTCGCTCTCTGTGAATTTTATGTCCGCAATTTCGTCGGCACTCCGAATGATTCCCTCTGTATACAAAAATCCCATAGCCAACTCGGCATCATTGCCCGGCGTACGCATGGTAATTGACAAATCTTTCGATACCCATTCGGCATCGCGGTGAAATTTCAAGCGAATCCCCAAGGGTTCTTCTACCGACACCAAATCGGCAACGGTGTGGGTTTGGCCGTTTTCGTACCGAACAATTTCAACGGGTTCTAAATGCTGTTTCATCTTCAGGTAAATCGTAACTTTTTAATGCATTGGGGTTTCTATGGGGAAGAATTAGAACGGCATCCCCTGCTGTTTCCCAAAAACGGCTCAAGGAGGTTTTTCCCTGATAAAAATCTTCTTTTATTTGCTGCAAATCGCGGGGATGATACAGGGCAATCAAAGGTTCCACGCGATCCGATTGGGGATTTCGATAACAAACGCTGCAATTGCGAATTTGAAAACTTAAAATCAAATCGGTCAACGTAGGTACGTCCATTTCGGGGTAATCCACGCCCAAAACCAGCAAAGCCGTTTCTTTAATTTCCCCCGAAACAGAAAGGAGTCCGCTTATAGGACCGTTTCCTTGAAATTCAGCAGTATCCGCGATTACACGTACTCCAACACCTGGCCAATCAGCGGCGCTGACAACGGTTTCTATTTTTAAGCCCGAGACTAATTCATACGCGTGTTTCCATTGC
>JBIKIM010000113.1:0-4918 GCA_044361605.1 Bacteroidia bacterium
CCGCAGTCAAGTACGGGGAAACCTACCTGCATGAGTTGGCGCATGTAGGCAATTTTAACCTCAGTGGGTATGAAGTGCTTTATGCCTTGCATCGCATCTCGCGGACATTCAATTATCTCAAAATCCATATCGCTCGTATCCGATTAATACCCTAAAGGCCTTATAAATGATCAAAAAAGTACTGACTTATTTTCTTGTATAAATGCACGCGATCGCGACCGGAAACATTGTGTTTGTGTCCGGGATAAACAAAATAATCTAAATTGGCGTTATTCGCTTTGACACATTTCTCCAAAAACATAAGACTGTGTTGCCAAACCACCACATCGTCATCGGCACCGTGAATCATGAACAGACGACCGCTCAAATTTGGGGCATACGTCAATAAATTATTTTTCGCGTATCCTTCGGGATTTTCCTCTGGACGGTCCATGTATCGCTCCGTATACATAATTTCGTAATACTTCCAATCAATTACAGGTCCGCCGGCAACACCAACTTTATAACTTCCTGGGAAACGCGTCATTAAACTCGTTGTCATAAAGCCACCGAAACTCCAACCGTGAATTCCGATTCTATTGGTATCGATATAATTCAAGCCCTTAAGAAAATTCAAGCCGGCCAATTGATCCCTCATTTCAACGTCACCTACTTTGCGATGAATGGCATTTTCAAATTCCAATCCGCGGTTGGCGGAACCGCGATTGTCTAAGGTATAAACGATATACCCTTTGCTCGCCATGTAAGCCATCCACAAATTACCGCCACCAAGCCACGTGTTTTGTATCATTTGGGCATGGGGACCTCCGTAAACATAAACCACTACGGGGTATTTTTTTTTGGGATCAAAATCAGCCGGATAAAACATACGGGTAAAAAGTTCAACACCTTCGTTTTTAAGGGAACTTACCGTAATTAACCCGATTTCGTAATCGGCAACCGGATTTTCTATTTCCTCTAAAAGAATCGGTTTAACCTCCATGGTATGTTTGATATTCTTGACAAACCCATTAACATCAATGGCATATACAGCTCCTGGAGTATTTAGATTGCTAAATTTTATGGTTAAGAGCCCTGTTTTTTCGAACCATGTGGGTGTATTCGTGCCAAAATCTACCGATAATTCAAAAACTTCCCCTGTTATCAAATGAATAAGCAGCGGCGTGCGTTCTAATCCATTTCCAGAAACACCGTCTAAGGTTGAATTAACAATAGCGTATTGGCCACTAGCATCAAAACCGAGGAAATCAGTAACCACCCAATCGCCTTTACTTAACTGCCGCAACTGGCCTTTTTCGTATACATATAAGTGATTAAATCCATCGCGTTCACTCTGCCAAATGAACGATTCATTCTGTCCGGGTAAAAATGCAGGACCGTTTTCAGGCTCTACATATTTTTCGTGCCGCTCTTCGAATAGAACATTGATTAATGCGCCTGTTTGTGCGTTGTATTGACGCAGTTCCATATGGTTTTGATCGCGATTTACCCATGCTACATAAATGGACTTCTCATCGGGTGACCAAGTAACATTGGTTAAGTATTGGTCGTAAGGACCTTCTGTATTCAAATAAACTACACCATTCTTAAGGTTACGATCGTAGATGCCAATTTGGACCGTATGGCTGCTATCGCCAGCCATAGGATATTTAATACGATCGGCCTTAGCCGGTCTGCTTTGAATTGAAAACAAGGGATAATCCGTTACCCGTCGTTCATCTTGTCGATAAAAAGCTAATTTGTTGGCTTTAGGGCTCCAAAAAAGACCTTTGGTGATGCCAAATTCAGAACGGTGTACGGTTTGGCCGTAAACAATGCCATTCCCGCCGTCTTGTGTTAATTGCACAGAACCATCGGCATCGTAAACGGAAATATTATCGTTTACAACGGCTGCGCTGACTATTTTGCTTTCTTTTCCCCACGGCAGTATGCAGGTGTTTGGAGTGCTTACCGTGTTGTTTTCAATATATTCTGAAGGAATCGAATAGGAATAATCAAATTCCACTGAACCGTCTTTTTTGCGTTTAAAATAGGCTACAATACCATTGCCTTCGATCCAACCTTTATCCTCTTCAAAAAAGTGCATGGTTGATGATGCGGGTGAAAATGTGCTCAATTGGGATTGAATCTCTTGGGGATATTTATTCAAGGAAACGAACCGTTTCCATCCGCGATTTAAAGAATCTGTATGAATCCAAAGTGTTTCTAATGTTGGATTTGAGAGCGAAACGCGGTAATAATGCCGTCCTTTCTCACTTCGATTCCAAAAATACTGTTTTAAAATATATCCGTTACCTTCAATACTTTGAAAATCGGAGGTACCTGCGTAGGTTTTCAAACCGAAACAATCTCCAATTTCTAGTTTTTTACTTCCTTGTTTTTCTGGTTGTACAGCAATAGCGTGTTGCCCATTTAAGCTGTATAGCGGGGCCATTAAGGCTAAAATAAGTGTGTATTTCGCAATTTTCATGAGCTTTGTAGAAAATGTTTTGCAATTTTGCTGCAATTTACACAATACCTATGCAAAACTATAAAGTTATCATTGAGGAAATTTGGGAACGACGTGAACTTCTTAAGGAAGAGAAAAACATTCTTATTATTGAGGAGATCATCGAAGCCCTAGATAAAGGACATTTGCGTGTGGCAGAACCTACGGATTCTGGTTGGCTGGTAAACGATTGGGTTAAAAAAGCCGTAATTTTATACTTTCCCACCCGAACTATGTCTACCATGCATTCAGGTCCATTAGAATTTCACGATAAAATGCCATTGAAAACAGGATATGAAGCGCTTGGAATTCGTGTAGTTCCCCATGCTGTTGCCCGACATGGTGCCTATATCGCTCCTGGCGTAATTCTAATGCCTTCGTATGTGAACATTGGTGCCTTTGTGGATAGCGGCACGATGGTAGATACTTGGGCCACTGTAGGCAGTTGTGCTCAAATTGGCAAAAATGTACATTTAAGCGGTGGTGTCGGAATCGGCGGTGTGTTAGAGCCCGTTCAGGCAGCTCCCGTAATTATAGAAGACGGTGTTTTTGTTGGAAGTCGATGTATCGTTGTTGAGGGCGTGCATGTGGGTAAAGAAGCTGTACTCGGTGCTGGATTGACACTCACTATGAGTACAAAAATTATAGACGCCAATACGGGTGAAGAATTACCCAAAGGGTTTATACCGGAAAGAAGTGTGGTAATTCCTGGTAGCATAAAGAAAGAATTTACAGGCGGCGAGTTCTATGTGCCGATCGCACTAATTATCGGACAACGCAAAGCAAGTACCGATCAAAAGACTTCGTTAAACGAGGCCTTGAGAGATTTTAATGTTGCCGTATAATTCCTATGAAAATTGGCTTCGATGCAAAACGCTTATTGTTCAATTCAACGGGATTGGGCAACTATTCGCGCCGTTGGGTCGAGGCATTAATTCCCCACAAATCCATCGAGCTTGAATTATATGCTCCGCGCGATGGTGAATTTATGTCGCTCCCAGTTAAATTTCCGGGCAATACAAATTCCAGACTTCCTTCGGCTCTTTGGAGGGTTTATGGAATGGGCAAGGCAGCAGAAGCAAATGGCTGTAATTGTTTTCATGGGTTATCTAATGAGATCCCATTTGACAAACCTAATATCCCAATGGTTTGTACCATCCACGATGTCATCTTTAAAGAATTCCCTCAATTTTACGGCGTCGTTGACCGAAATATTTATGAATGGAAAACGCGTAATGCCTGCAATAGAGCGGCGGCCATCATTGTTACGAGCCAAACAACTAAAGAGCAATTATTGCGCTATTACCCAGTTAAAGAGTCGCGAATCCATGTAATATACCAATCTATAGAACCCCGTTTTTCACTTACTCCTTGGCAGGCCAATCTTCAGAAACCCTATTTGTTGTATTATTCGAGTTTCAATCCGCGAAAAAACCAAATCAAATTGATTCAATCTTTTGCGAGAATCGCCAAACAGGTTGACTTTGATTTGGTACTTGCCGGACAGGGAAGGGGCCTTCAGGAAATACAACAAGAAATGCATCGACTCAAGCTCGTCGATAGGTTAAAAATAATTGTATCGCCTAGTAACGATGAATTATTGAATTTGCTATCCAAATCTAGTGGTTTTGTCTACCCAAGCTTACAAGAGGGTTTTGGAATTCCTTTGGTCGAAGCCGCGCACATGGGCATACCTATGGCGGTGTCGGACATCCCCATTTTCAGAGAGCTTTCTGGAAATGTAGCTGCTGCTTATTTTGATCCTAATAAGCTCGAAGAAATGGCGGCTGCTATGATCACGCTTTTTAAGGTGAGTCAAGACCAGTCGTTCAATAAAGATCGATACCGTGAAATTATCGACAAAACGGAATCCAAGCACATGGTTGAAGCGGCATTGCGCGTGTACCATGGCGTTTAATCCCCTTACAGTTATAAATTGGATTTGAATATTTTCACTGCGTTAGTGAATTAGGTAACGCCGAAAAACTCACGAAACACCCCTTACCACTATAGTTTGGATTTGAATATTTTCACTGCGTTAGTGAGTTAGGTAACGCCGAAAAATTCACGAAACACCCCTTGCTACTATAGATTGGATTTGAATATTTTCACCGCGATAGCGAGAAGGATTACACCAAAAAATTTACGCAACACCATCATGCCATTTTTGCCAATTTTACGCTCGAAGAATCCCGTAGCATTGAGCACCAAATAAATTACGACAATATTGAGGATGATGCCCGCCAAAATGGTGGTTTTTTCGTAGATCGCTTTTAACGACAAAATAGTGGTTAAGGTTCCAGATCCGGCTATAATTGGAAATGCCACGGGAACAATACTTCCAGAGGTAGTATCTGGGTCGCTTCTGAAAATATCGATACCTAAAATCATTTCTAAGGCCAAAATAAACATAACAATACTTCCGGCAAG
>JBIKIM010000114.1:0-4898 GCA_044361605.1 Bacteroidia bacterium
TACTTCTATGCTGCTACACGTAGTCCATATCGCCGCCTGCTTGGCCTCTCTAGGAGACACCACTTTGTGGGTGCCTGAGGGCAATCCAATACCAGCCGTTGATACCGTACATATCCGTGCCGATCGCAGCGAATTTGCGAACGTAGGAAGAAAAGAAGTTCGACTCAATTCAAGTGAAGGCCTTGGCCTACTCACCCAAAACATGCAGGAGGCCGCTCAATTTTTCAAAGAGTACGGTGTATCGGGATCTGCTACCATTTCTAAAAGAGGGGCAGACGCCACACAAACCCAAGTGTTGTGGAACGGATTGCCTATCAACCATCCCATGTTAGGAATGATGGACTTTAACGGCGTAGCTACCTTTGGAATGGATGAACTTGTTTTAATTGAAGGGGGAAATTCTGCAATGTACGGGTCCGGTAGTGTCGGAGGTACCGTAATGCTGAACAATAAAGTGAGTTTTAATTCCCCACTGAAAATTAAAACGGTTGCAGAAAATAACGCACTGAGAAATTCTCAAATGGGATTCCAATTGGGAAAAGGCTGGAAGAATACCTATGTGAATGTGGCAAGTTCATGGATTAACCAAAATAATGAATTTGTTTTCTTTGATCCTATAAAACAGCAAAATAGAAACTCCTACAACAGTCATTTAGATCATCAAAATATTCGATTGGTGGCGGCGCACAACGCAGCAAATCATTCTGTAAAGCTCATTTCAGAATTGGGAAAAGTAAATCGAGGATTGGGATTTCTTTATGGTTCAGAACAAGCCTTAGGTCAGCAAGTAGATCGGCAGTCGCGCAATTTATTGCAGTACGACTTTCATAAACGCAACCTGCATTTTACGCAAAAAGTAGGTTATACATCCGACCGATTGGTATATATCGCTCAAGGACAAACCGGAGATACGTCTACTGCGGAAATGTTGTTTTTGCAGAGTGAAATGTACCATCAAACGCAATGGGGCAAGTCGGTTTGGGGCCTCGATTATCAAGTACAAAAAGGCAATTCATCCTATTATCAAATGCCGGAAATGCGCATTTTGCCGGCTTTATTCTCCGCGTGGAAGTCGGAAATAGGGAAAACAAATTACTTAATCAATGCCCGGTATGAATTCAACGAACAGGTGCTTACCGGCGGTTTAGGCACACAAACGCCTCTTAATCAAGTATTTAGTTTTAAAGCCGATATTCATCGAAGTTTCCGTAGACCTACTTTGAACGATTTATTCTGGCAAGTGACCCAACGCAATCAATTGGTTCCTGAAATTGGTTGGGGAAGCGAAATAGGATTGGTTTGGAATACAACTTTCTTGCATCAACTGACATGTATTTTTGAACTCACCCCGTTTTACCGGGAACTTAATAATCCCATCATTTGGTTGCCTCAAGGGGCTTATTGGGCCGCTCAAAATATGAATTTTGGCCAATATGCCGGAGTGCAAATTAGCGCTCACATCAACCAAGATTTCGGGGTGTGTAAAGTAGAATTAAATGAGAATTTCGAATGGGTGCGTTCGGCCGTTAAGAGTCAAGCCAATTCCGATTTCATGCAGCAAATATTCGTTCCCGATGTTATGAGCACAACTGCGCTCGCCCTGAAGTTTAAATCGGCAAGTCTGAAATTGCTTTGGCAGAAAGTGGGCAATCGATATACCGCCACTGACAATTCCCAATACATGCCCTTTTACCAATTGTTTTCATTGGAAGGGATGTTTAAAGCCTCTTTTTGGGGAAAATTCAAACAAAATTCCTCCGAATGCAGGGTGGGTGTCCGCAACATTTTTGATGTAAGCTATCAAAATATGCCTGGCCGACCCATGCCGCCTCGAAACGCATATGTTCAAATTAATTTAAATTTTTAGTCCCTTAAAGAACACATCAATTTTTCATTCGCGCCTTAAGACAACCTACATATCCATATTCTAAAAACACAACTAATACCGAACAAAAACCGTAATAATCATGAAAAACAGCATCAAAAACATCCTGCTCACAGCCCTAGCTACCCTATTTTCTATGGCCTCTCTTAAAGCCCAAATCTCATTGGTGGAATTCATCGGTTTTGAAGAGCTAAAATCTGTTATTCCTTCGGGGGAAGTTTGGAACGGCTCGAACGGACAAAGACAATACAGTGCGCCAGATAGTTTATTCCAAGCAGAGCTTTCTATGAATATCGGATGGGATACCTCCTGGGGTGGCTATTGGAAAAACCAATGGGCCTTTTCTCGTAAGAATATAACAACCGTAGAACCTAGCGATTTTAGTAAGCATCTTTATGCTGCAAAGGCCGGAAAAGGCGCTGAAGAACAAGGGGAAGTATATGCAATCGGTACGCAAAACGCTTTCCTCCTAAATCCAGATCCTGTGAATCAATTTATTGATGGCTTTTACATAACCAATACCACGTTTGCCTACAACAGTATGGCCTTTGGTGATAATTTTGGTAAAAAGTTCACCGCAGCCGATAAAGATAGTTTTGTATTAAACATCCATTTATTCCTAAACGGAAAATTACAGAAAACACAACAAGTAATACTCGCTGATTTCCGATCAACCGATAGGACAAAGCACATGCTTTTAGATACCTGGCAATGGTTAGGGTTGAACGCTACCACCGATTCCATACAATTTGAATTACAGAGTTCGGATGTGGGTGACTTCGGTATCAATACCCCTCTTTATTTTGCTTTGGATAAAATTGCAGTGATACACACTGGAAGTGTTAATAAATTGAAACCTTTAACACTATCCGTCTATCCGAATCCCGCTACAGACAAGATAAAAATTGCGGAATTTGCAAAAGTTCGCAGTGTGGAAATTTGCGATTATCGCGGAATGAAGCTGAAAGCGATGTATTTAGATGGCGGGCAATTGGATATTTCCGCACTTTCGGAAGGAATGTATTGGGTGCGCGCCCTCATGAATGACGGTAGCATGGCCACTTCTTCCTTTATTAAACACAATTAATATGCGGATTCACACCTCATTAATAACGATTTTAATCCTTTTCATGGGCTCTTGTATAAAAGAGCCCGTGGATTCCGGTAATGTGAGCGTTTCGGCAAAAGATTCAAGAGTTGCAGTTTTATGCGAAGGTAATTTCATGTGGAATAATGCCCAACTCGACATTTACAATCCCGACTCTAATGCGCTGTGGTCTAATGCCTTTGAGGCTGTGAATAACAGACCAATTGGCGATGTATTACAGTCTGGATTGGTATATGGAAATACCCTTTGGTTGGTGGTTAATAACAGCGGGAAATTAGTGGCCTTAGATGCTAAGACCTTGAAGTTGAAAAACCAAATCAATATCAGCAAATCACCGCGATATGCCTTCCCGTACAAGGGTTTCCTTTACGTTACCGACATAGAAAGCAATGCCATAACGATTTTAGATACCCTCAATTTTAGCAAAAGAATCATTCCCGTACTGCCAAACCCAAGCGGCGTGCGTTCGGGATGGACGGAGCACATAACCAAATTTAACAACCAAATAGTGGCCGCGGTATACGATGGATTTCTTTGGGTTTACAATCCCCAAACCGATAGCAACCGCTTAATCAAAACGGAAAAGGGAACGCGGTTCTTGAGCGTGGATGCCCGCAAACAGCTGTGGGTGGGAGCTCACGATAACGATGTTTCTATTTTGACATGCTTCGATGAAAATTTCCAAGTTAAAGAACGTGTTGTACTTCCCCAAGGAGAAAATATAACGCGCATGTGCCGCAGCGTAACAGGCGATTCATTGTGGCTGTTGGTGGGAGGCGAATTACAATGCCGCAATTTGCGCAATCCCCGTGTAGCCATTAAAAAAGTGGTGCCCTACACCGTTGGCTATGGATTGGGTGTAAATCCGTACAACGGTGATGTCTATGTTTCGGATGCCTACGATTATATCCGCAAGGGACGAGTGGTGGGACTCAATGCCGGAGGCGATTCCATGAAATATTCCTTCTTTTCGGGCATCATACCCGCTAGTTTTGTGTTTTTGCCTCGATAACTTCGACTCGAGGCTTCGTTCATTTTCCCCTACCTTTGCGCCGTGAAACGCATCGATGTGCTCATTCTCCGCATGTATATACGGCTTTTTGCCGTTACATTTTTGCTGAGTCTGTTCTTGTTTTTGATGCAGTTTCTTTGGAAATACATCGATGAATTGGTAGGGAAGGGAATTCCCACCCTGGTATTACTCAAATTAATCGGACTTTCCTTGGCCGATTTGGTTCCGATGGCCTTGCCTATGACGGTAATGGTGGCCGGTTTAATGACCTTCGGAAACTTATCGGAAAGCTTTGAATTGGTTTCAATGAAAGCCAATGGCATTTCTCTGATTCGTATCTTACGTCCCGTATTCCTTTTTATGTGTGGCCTGGTGGTTATGAATTTTTTGTTTTTGAACTACGTAATTCCCAAAGCCAATTTAGAAGGCAAAGCCATGCTGATGGAGGTGCGTTCTAAAAAGCCGGCCTTCAATATCGAACCCGGTCAGTTTTATCAACAAATTGAAGGCGTTGCCATTTCGGTAGGCAGTAAAGAAGACGATAACGAAACCGTTCACGATGTGCTCATTTATGAATACAAAAAAGACGATAGTAAACGGTTGAATGTGATTCGGGCTAAAGAGGGTAATATGAAACTTTCTGCAGACAAGCGTACCCTTAATTTTACCTTGTTTAACGGCGTTCGATACGAGGAAATGACCTCCGTTGAAAATTACCGAAGAACCCTGCCCTTTAATAAAATGTATTTCGAGAAACAACAAATGGTCGTTGATTTATCCAGTCTCGATTTTAATTTCACCAACCGCGATCAACTATCCACCGATTACCGTTTGTTGAACCTTAAACAATTACAATTAGAGATTGATACCTTTTATTTACGCATGGATAAACA
>JBIKIM010000115.1:0-4881 GCA_044361605.1 Bacteroidia bacterium
CTGATGCACACGATTGGCATTTGTGGGGAGAAGGCGATCATTCTGTATCTATTCCGCTACCGGTGATACTTTATACCTCTACTAAAGGGTTGTCAATCTTTTCATCCTCCAATTTTCATCACGGACATTCTGCACATCAAGGTTTTGTTCTTAGTGAGGAAGGCGTTGTTGAATGGGAAGAAAAAACCAATGAATCCGCTATTTATGATTTTAGCATCACTAAAAACGTAATAGCTTTATTAATAGGTTCGATTTTCCTTATTGTTTTAATAGTAAAAATGGCACGTCATTATGCCAAAAACCAAGGGAAAGCGCCAAAGGGGGTTTACAATTTAATAGAGCCTTTGATTGTGTTTCTGCGCGATGATATCGCGCGACCCACTATCGGAAAGCGTGCAGATGCCTTTATGCCGCTGTTGCTAAGTATTTTCTTCTTCATTTTTGTATTGAATCTTTTTGGTTTGATACCTGTTTTTCCAGGTGGAGCCAATGTTACAGGGAATATATCAATTACCTTGGTATTGGCCTTGGTCGTATTCATAACCGTAACACTAAACGGAAATAAATACTATTGGAAACACATCTTTATGCCGGATGTGCCCGTTTGGATGTATGTAATTATAATACCGATTGAAATTTTAGGGGTAATTCTAAAACCTTTTGTACTGATGTTGCGGTTGTTTGCCAATATAACAGCCGGTCACATTATCATTTTAGGGTTCTTCAGTCTTATCTTTATATTTGGGAATATGAATCCGAATTTGGGTTTTGCAGTAAGTCCCTTGAGCGTCGCTTTTACGGTTTTCATGAGTTTGTTGGAACTACTCGTGGCCTTTTTACAAGCGTTTGTATTTACCCTACTATCAACCATATACATTGGTATGGCCGTTGAAGAACATCATCACTAGAAACTAATAAACTAAATCTAACACATAAATCAAAACAACTATGAGTTTAATGAACACGCTTCTTCAAGCAACGGATTTAGCCGCTGCTTACAGCAAAATGGGTGCCGCTATCGGCGCAGGATTAGCCGCTATTGGTGCCGGAATGGGTATTGGTAGAATCGGTGGTAGTGCTATGGAGTCAATTGCACGTCAACCTGAATCAGCGGGTGACATCCGTGCAAATATGATTGTAGCAGCCGCTCTTATCGAGGGAGCTGTATTTTTCGCAATCGTTGTTTGTTTGTTGATTCTTTTCTTGTAAGAACCCCTCGGGGGCCTTACAAGGCCCCCGTTTTTTAAAAACTAAAAAATGCAATTAGTAACCCCTGCTATAGGTTTGGTATTTTGGATGTTGGTAACATTCAGTATTCTTCTTTTTATATTAAAGAAGTTTGCTTGGGGACCGATTCTAGGATCCATTAAAGACCGTGAAGACAGTATCAACCAATCGTTGTCGCAAGCCGAACAGGCGCGCAATGAGATGGCTAAATTACAAGGCGAGAATGAGCTACTATTGGCTCAGGCACGTCAAGAACGCGATGCTATGTTAAAAGAAGCACGTGAAATGAAAGATAGAATTGTGGGCGATGCGAAAAGTGCCGCTGAAGAAGAAGCGAGAAAAGTGATGTCCAGAGCTAGCGACGAAATAAACAAACAAAAATCGGCGGCTATGGATGAACTTAAGAAAGAAATTGCCTCTTTTTCCGTACAAATTGCTGAAAAGTTATTGTCTGAATCGTTATCTAATAATGAAGCACAACAAAAACTAATCACCCATCATTTAAACGAATTAACCCAAAAAGCGAGCGCATAAGTTATGTCTGAACAACGTATCGCTTCCCGTTATTCAAAAGCACTTTTTGACAAAGCGCAAGAATTAGATATTTTGGATGTGGTTAAAGAGAATATCGATGACCTCATTTCCTTGGCAGAAAATTCTCGCGATTTTTTATTGTTCATACAAAGCCCTCTATATAAAATGGCAGCCAAGAAGAAAGCCTTGTCTACCATTTTCGCACAGCAACATGCGCTAACGCAGTCTTTGTATGCCTTAATGGTAGATAAAAAACGCGAAGCGTTTATTCCAATGATGGGCGAGCGTTTTATTAAAATGTATAATAAAGAACAACAAATTGTTCTGGTTGAGGTAGAAAGCGCGGTTCCTTTATCGCCTGATACCCTAAAAGAAATAGATCTTTATGTTAAAAAAGAAACGGGAGCCAAAACGGTTTCTATTTCTACACGTATCGATACAGCCATAATCGGAGGTATCACCATTGAATTTAACGGTCGTATTTTTGATAATACCGTTTTAACCCAACTGAAAAAAATTAAAAAAGAACTTCAAATCGCATAAAATTATGTCACACATTAGGCCCGACGAAGTATCCAGTATATTGAAAGACCAGATTGCTGGTTTCAGTAGTGCTGCAAGTTTAGAAGAAGTAGGTACCGTTCTCCAAGTTGGAGATGGTATTGCCCGTATTTACGGACTTTTCGGAGTTCAAAGTGGGGAACTCGTAGAGTTTGAAAACGGTGTTCGCGCCGTTGTTTTGAACTTAGAAGAAGATAATGTTGGAGCCGTATTGATGGGCAGTAGTACTGAAATCAAAGAAGGCGACAAAGTAAAACGCACCAACAAGATTGCCAGTCTTAAAGTAGGACATGGTATGTTGGGACGTGTAGTAAATGCATTGGGTGAACCCATTGACGGCAAAGGTCCTATCGAAGGTGAATTATTTGAAATGCCCCTTGAGCGTAAAGCTCCCGGTGTACTTTTCCGTGAACCTGTAACCGAACCTTTACAAACCGGTATCAAAGCGATAGACGCGATGATCCCAATTGGTCGCGGACAGCGCGAGTTAATCATTGGCGATCGTCAGACGGGTAAAACCGCTATTGCCATTGATACCATTATCAACCAAAAAGAGTTTTACGAAGCCGGAAAGCCCGTGTTTTGTATTTACGTTGCGTGCGGTCAAAAAGAATCTACCGTTAAGCAAGTGGTTAAATCACTTGAAGAGAACGGAGCTATGGCCTATACAGTAGTGGTGTCAGCACCCGCTTCGGCTCCAGCCCCCCTACAATTTTTCTCTCCCATGTCAGGATGTGCAATAGGGGAGTACTTCCGCGATTTAGGTTTGCCTGCTTTAGTCGTATACGACGATTTATCTAAGCAAGCGGTGGCTTATCGCGAAGTTTCCTTGTTGTTGCGCCGTCCTCCAGGGCGTGAGGCTTATCCAGGTGACGTATTCTACTTGCACAGCCGTATCCTCGAACGTGCATGTAAATTAAACTCCAACGACGAAATCACCTCTAAAATGAATGATTTACCTCCATCGCTTGCCGGTAAGGTTCGTGGTGGTGGCTCGCTAACGGCGTTGCCGATTATTGAGACACAAGCGGGTGACGTTTCTGCATATATTCCGACCAACGTAATTTCTATTACCGATGGACAGATATTCTTGGAATCCAACTTATTCAACTCGGGTGTTCGTCCTGCGATTAACGTAGGTATTTCTGTATCTCGTGTAGGTGGAAACGCCCAGATTAAAGCGATGAAGAAAGTGGCAGGTACCTTAAAGTTAGACCAGGCGCAGTATCGCGAATTAGAAGCATTCTCGAAGTTTGGCTCTGATTTAGACGCGGCTACAAAAGCAGTTCTTGAAAAAGGTGCTCGTAACGTTGAAATGCTTAAACAAGCTCAGTTTGCTCCCCAAACCGTAGAAAATCAAATTGCGATGATCTATTTGGGAACCAAAAATAAACTTAGAAATATCCCAGTTAATAAAATCCGCGAGTTTGAAGTGGCTTACGTAACTTATCTAGAACAAAAGCATAAAGACGTTCTTGTTACCTTGAAATCGGGAAAAATCGACGATCATGTAATGAGCGTACTTGAAGCAGCTGGAGAAGAAATTTCAAAAAATTACACGGCTTAAAATAAGTTTGGATGTCGAATCAAAAGGAAATACGCGCCCGCATCTCGTCGACTATTAGTACGCAGCAAATTACCAAAGCAATGAAATTGGTAAGTGCTACGAAGCTAAGAAAAGCGAGTGACGCCATTGTGCGTATGCGTCCCTATGCGTTAAAACTAAAGGGCATAATGTCGAATCTTCAAGAAAGTGTTGAAGACGACCGTTTGTCTTTTTACTTTGACCAACGAGAGTGCCAAAATGTTTGTTTAGTCGTTATTTCTAGTGATCGAGGACTGTGTGGTGCTTTTAACGCAAACGTGGCCAAGAGAACCCGTCAGCTTTTAGAGGATGATTACGCGGAACTTGCTAAGCAAGGTAAAGTTGAGATCATTTGCGTAGGTAAAAAAGCCGGCGAAATGCTCAAACGTTCTGGATATTCGGTAAATACGCAATATCAAAACTTATTAGTGGATTTGGACTCCAAAAAGGCGTTTGCATTTACTGAGCTATTGATAGAGCGTTTTAAAAACGGAAGCATCGATAAATTAGAAATAATTTTCAATCAATTTAAAAATGCGGCTACTCAAATTCTAACCAATGAAGCGCTATTGCCGATAGCCCCACAACAGGGTGGTTCGAACAATACACAAGCCGAATATTTATTCGAGCCTTCAAAGGTGGCTATTTTAGAAGATTTGATACCTCGATCTCTAAAAACTCAAGTATACAGAGCCTTGTTAGATTCATTGGCTTCCGAGCACGGCGCTCGTATGGTAGCAATGGATAAAGCAACAGACAATGCTGGTGAGTTGTTGAAAGGACTTCGATTGGCGTACAATCAAGCCCGTCAGGCTGCTATTACGCGTGAAATCTCCGAAATAGTTGGGGGTGTTGCCGCATTAGAAGGCAAATAAATTAGTCTAAAACTACCTTAATTGAGGTTGAGTGATTCTATTCGCTCAACCTCAATGTATTTATGGGTGCTTTTGATTCGAGATACCAGTTCCTTAAGA
>JBIKIM010000116.1:0-4861 GCA_044361605.1 Bacteroidia bacterium
CAGATTGGGGACCCCGTCCTGAAGAAGCGCAACAATTGGTAAAGTCCATAAAGGCTAATCCCGAAACGGCAGACAATTATATAGAGTTACTCCACCGGTGGTATGCCCTAAATAAGCAGCAAAGTACCGTAAATGAATTATTGCACTTTGCTGCTAATCTATAACGACCTTAGTTTTTGATGCATTTACCAAATTGCGCACCCTCTGGGGTCTGCAATTCGTAGGTGTAAATCCCCGTATTAAGTCCAATTATCGACACTCCTTCACCCGAATACAAATCGCTTTCCAACAATACTTTACCACTGCTTAATTCGCGGAGTATTAGGTGTGCTTTGGTTTCCCCCGAGAAAGTAACGAATAATTGGTCGACCGCGGGATTAGGATAAACAGCGGCGTTCAAATTGATTTTGTGGTTCTTGAGGGCCGTTGGCGTAAAGTAGTCGAAGTATTCGTAGTAGGACTGATTTAGGTAGGCTTCGGTATCAGAATCCCAGTATTTCTCTAACTGAGTTAGGGTTCTGCCTTTAGAATCGTACGTGAAAATATTTTGTGTCGCATCCGACATAACCGAATCGGTACCGTTTAGTGAATAGGTAGATTCTTGTGTTTTGTTGCCATATTTGTCGAATTGCGCCCGTAAACGGATGCGTCCCGTTCCTAAAAAGAATATAGAGCCCTCAACCATCGTGAATTCTGCATCTTCCAGTTGATGTTCGTTTTTGATCCATTTGTGCCAAATAATGGTATCATAAACTCCGGCTTCCATGTATTTTTCTTCGTCGCTATCCCAAAATTCTAGCTTGAGCTTTTTGGGCAATCCATTCGATTGATAATCAAACGACGTACGCTGCTGTTTCACCCAAGTAGGGTAGTCTTTAGTTCTGTACTCCTTGACTACTCGAGAAACCAGGTCGGTACCGGGCTTTAACTCATAGGAAAAGCGGTTTTCTTCAAAATCTTCCCAAACTGTGCTGCTAGAATTTCTCGATAGATACCGTGTAAATACCAATATGTCATTCACGTAATCGAATTCGGTCAAAGAAGAGGTGTCTTTCGTACCGTCACCGTTAACGGTAAAATAGGTTTCCTTAATTAAATTGCCATCACCATTATACATAAATTCGGTATATGTGGTGAACTGACCCACGGCATTCGGATAAACTACCCGATCCGACGATTGCAAACCGTTTGTGTAATAGGCCCTGTGGGTCGTGTCTTTAAAGTATAAGAAATCCGCAGAATCTTGATTCCATTGCGATCTAACAATCCGCTGGGGTCGGTCTTCACTTACCGAGCGCTTTTGAATATTCGAAGGTTGCTGATTTTTGCTCGCAACTTGCGAAGCCATTTGGAAAGGTTTAATTTTTTGCTGGGCATTGACAGAAACCGTCAAAAGTGACACAGCAGCAGAAAGAAGTAATAGATTTTTCATGGGTAAATTATTCAAAATCAAAGATAAGGCCATAGCTTCCTTCATGTTGAATTAAAACGGCAGACTTGCGAATTTTGCAAAAACTTTTACATTATCCTCACCTTAATGGCGTTTTTCGCAAAAAATGGCCACCAACATGCACCGCAACCCGGTTGTGTATTAATTGGTTGCGGCGTTAAAAGGCTTCCCCAATATAGAAATAAACCCCATATCCATCGGGATTTACGCCTATATCTATTCGGGTAAAAATGTCTTTCTTGGGAAATAAAAGGTAGCGTAAACCCGCTCCGGCAGACCATTTGTAATTATCGGTTGGGATCGATTCAGAAACGGCGCCTACGGCGCCAAAAACCGAACCTCCAAGACGTCTGCTGAACCCAAAAGGCAAAAACCGATATTCGGCTTGTGCCGCCACGTAATTTTTATCGCGAAAGCGACCCAAATAATAACCCCGCATGATCGTTTCTCCCCCCATTAAACTCAACTGATTGAACGGTACCTCTCCTTGGGAGAACTGACCGACCACTTGCAGCGCTAAAACTTGATTTTTAGTAGTTGGAATAAAATACCGACCGTCTAGAAACAGTGTATTCATGGGAAACGACTGCTCAAATAACTTACCGTAGTGTATAAACGCCAATTCTACCAAGTAGCCATCCCTCACATTTAACATGTTGTGCCGCGAATCCAACAATAGCCCAAATCCTACCCCAAGGTTTTGACTTCCACCAGCCCCCAGTGGCATTTTAATTTCGGGCACAGTTGGACCTTTATCTTTGGGTTCAAATTTGGCATTTTGCAGTTGCTGATAGTCTAATTCCAGACCGGCGAATAAATTTCCTTTTAACCGATACACAAAACGTTCTCTCACGTTAAAATAATTGGCATTTACAACGGCCAACGGTTTGTCAGGAATTTGAGAACCTATTCCATAGTAAGAAAGCGGATAGTTTTGAAAACGCATTTTCCCTAAAGTCAGGAAATCGTTGTCCCTGCCATATATGGCATGGTCAATCCACAGGCCTAATTGCCGTTCTTGGGTATAAAAGGCAAATGTGCTGATTTCACTGAGCCGCAGTGTGGTGTCGTTATTATAATGAAAAACTACTAAACCGCTCAAGCCAAACTCCCACTTGGTTTCTGGCGCATAGCCAATTACTGGATAGAATAAAAATCGGGGTTTGGTAGAACTCGCCGTATCATAAACCATGTTATGAATCCATCCAGGCAATTCAATAGATTTTCTCTTAATCGTATCGGTAGGTTCTAGATGCTGGGCATGTAAATGGCCAAAACAGATTCCAAAAAATAATAAGGCCCACACCTGCTTACGCATGAGGCAAAAATACCCAAAAATATAGTGTCTTATTGAGTCCACTTCCTTTTTTTCAAAATTCAAGGAATTCCAACAACCGAATTTATCTTAATTAAACGGCCAATACCAAGTTAACGACCCGATACTATTAAACGAACATGCTGCGCACGACCTTCAGTAAGCCATTCCAACTCATAAATACCGGCCGCTATGTCGGGTATTTTGCACGTAAATGTATTCGTTGTTACTTCTTGAGGTTGTAGTGACCAAACCTGGCCGTTTAAACTCACCAATCGGGCTGAACGCATTTCTTTCGTGCCGCTTATTTGCAACATCTCTGCGCTAAGCGGATTGGGGAATACGGATACGTCCAAATCAGGACTTTGCAACTGCAAACGGTCCATAACAATGGTATATTCTTTTTCACAGAAACAGCCGTGTGCTTCTGTGCGGGCGGTCATTTTCACTCGATAAATACCGTCGGTATCAAAGGCATGCTTTAAAGTACCTGCTGCCCCATTGCTATAAAATCTACCTAAATTCTCGATATCCCAGGTATACCGAATACCCACTTGTCCTCCTAAACTTCCTAAGGCATCTTTGGGATACAAAGCCGCTCCATAAAACGCATGAGAATAATCGGGTTCGTAGGAATAGTCACAGGTTTTTGGTTTGGGTAGCACCGGAACGTTTTTAATCAATTCTGACGGACACATATCGGCACCTGAACTTTGCAATAAAACCGGAAAAGACATCGAATCGGTAGCTTCAAATACCAGTCGAACATTCGTATTGCTTGAATTTCTGCCATCTCCCCAAGACCAAATAAAATCGATATCTGTTAAGGGTTCACTTTTATTGGTTAGGGTAACACTATCACCAGAACACAAAATGTTAAAGTTAAACCCGAGCACCGCTTGGTTTAATATTCGAATGGGCTTGGCGATACTATCTTGGCAGCCATTGTCGAGAGCCACCCGAAGCTTCATGAGTTGAATACCCGTATCGGACCAATTGCTTGACAGGGTATTGGATTGGCCTTTATTGACTCCATTTAGCGTCCAAGCAAGCTGCCGGAGGGTACCGGAAACAGGGGGTGTGGTATTCTCAAATTTAGTGGCTTCATACAAACAAAGCCGATCAAACTTAAAATCTACTTTAGGGCTTGCCTTAATTCGCAAAGTCTTAACAACAGAATCTATGCAACCAAACTCACTTTTTACGGTATAGGCTACCCGCTTCAATCCAAAATTAAGGTAGGTGTAAGACGTGTTCTTTTGGGTACTAAAAGCGCCCAACTCATCGAAGGTCCAACGACCTCCAAAAATGGCCGTACTCATTTGCGTTTTATTGGTGAATTGGATCACCTCACCCTCACAGGCCAATGTATCAAATTCGAACTTTGCCACAGGCTGTTCAAAAACAGAAATCCGAGAGGTAATACTAGAATTACAACCCAATTCACTCGCACTTAGTTTGACATCGTAATTACCGCGTAGCGGGTAACGATGGCTCACCTTGGTTTTGTTACTGCTTAATTCTGCCGAACCATCTCCAAAATTCCAAATAAAATTCGCATTTTTCGAAACACTCGTATTTTCCATTACAAAATTTTGTCCTTCGCAGGCATTGCCTTTTGAAAATGAAATAATAGGAGTTGGATTTACACGCACCGTTTGCACGGCAGTAAACGTATAGTCGTAGGGTGCTGTAAGCACCGTTAACTGAACTGTATAACTACCCGTGTCTTTATAAATAATATAGGGTTCGTAATCATTGCTGGTATCGGTATTGCCAAAATCCCAAGAATATCTCAAATACGAATTACCGACCCGCAGGCCGCTTAAATTCTTAAAAAACAAGGTGTCTTTATTACATACACGGGCATTCGATGTAAACGCCACTTTCGGAGCAGGCTCAATATAAATTTGTCGACTCAAAACAGTGTCGCAGCCACCGACTAAATCAATAATACGAAGCTTAATCACCAAATTAGAATCTTCCAAAGCCGTATCACTTGTCAAAAACTTCCAATTCAAATCTACACTGGAACTAGGCGGTAATAGCGCAGCTCCCTTAATGAGTCTGCCACTTTGGGTATACGCTTGAGTTTC
>JBIKIM010000117.1:0-4858 GCA_044361605.1 Bacteroidia bacterium
TGCAACAGTTTTGGAGCCATCTTTTACAAAATCTTGGTTCAACAAGGTTGAATCTTTGTAGAATTTTTCCAATTTACCAGTTGCAATGCGATCAATCATAGCTTCAGGCTTACCTTCAGCACGGGCTTGATCACGACCTATTTCCATTTCGCGTTCAACCAATGACGTATCAACACCATCTTTATCAACGGCTACGGGATTCATAGCAGCTATTTGCATAGCTACATCTTTACCCGCTGCTATATTGGCATCTGAGGGAGCAAGATTCATTTCAACCAAAACACCCATACGATTTGCACCGTGAATGTAGGCTACTATGTTTTGTCCTTCGAATAACTCATAATGCACGACATCGATTTTTTCGCCAATTTTAGCTACTTCTTCGAGCAAACGTGATTCCAACGCCACAGGTCCTACATGTAATGCTTTTAAGGCTTCAATAGATGCAGGTTTCTCAGTCAAAGCTACTTTAGCAATATCATTAGCAAAAGCAACAAATCCTTCGTTTTTAGCAACAAAATCCGTTTCACAGCTTAACAAGATAACAACACCTGTTGTGTGATCTGGACTTGTAAGTGCAATTACAGCACCTTCTGTAGCTTCGCGATCGGCACGTTTCGCTGCGATTTTAGCACCGCGCTTACGCAAAAAATCAACGGCTGCTTCAAAGTCACCATTGGTTTCTTGAAGCGCTTTCTTACAATCCATCAAACCGGCACCAGTCATCTGGCGTAGTTTGTTTACTTCGGAGGCAGTAATGGTAGACATGTACGATTATTCAGTTTCTGCTTGAGCAACTTGAGCTGTTTCTTCTTGTTTAGATTCTTCAGCTGCTTTTTCTTTTTTACGGGCAATAGAACCTTCCATAATGGCATCAGCAATCTCGGAAACCATTAGATAAATACTTTTAGAAGCATCATCATTTCCTGGGATTGGGTACATGATAGAAGTAGGATCCGCATTGGTATCTACGACACCGAAAACAGGAATACCTAGACGATCTGCCTCAGAAACGGCAAGATGTTCGCGCTTGATATCTACAACGAACAAGGCACCAGGCAACTTGGTCATTTCTTCGATACCACCTAGAACACGCGCCAATTTTATTTTCTCGCGATTCAACATCAAACGCTCTTTTTTATTCAAGCGTTCGAAAGTACCATCTGTATTCATGCGATCGATGATCTGCATGCGTTTGATGCTACGACGAACCGTTTGGAAATTGGTTAACATTCCACCCAACCAACGCTCGGTAACAAAAGGCATACCCGCACGTTGTGCTTCTTGGGCAACGATTTCTTTCGCTTGTTTCTTGGTAGCCACGAATAGTACACGGCGACCTGATTTAGCAATATTACGAGCAGCCGCTTTGGCGTCTTCTAATTTGGACTCGGTTTTCTTTAAGTCGATGATGTGAATACCATTCTGCTCCATGAAAATAAAAGGAGCCATTTTTGGATTCCATTTGCGGGTTAAATGTCCGAAATGTACACCGGCATCGAGTAAATCTTGTTGAGTATAAGCCATGTATTGATTTTAACGTTTTGAGAATTGGAAACGCTTACGCGCTTTCTTTTGACCAGGTTTCTTTCTTTCAACAACGCGTGAATCACGTGTCATGAATCCTGCTTGGCGCAACGCGCTCTTGTATTCCGCATTGATGTCTACCAAAGCCTTTGAAATACCAAGGCGAATGGCTTCTGCTTGTCCAGAGATACCACCACCACGTACGTTCACCATGATATCATAGTTTTGCGCATTTTCTGTAATGGTAAGGGGAGCCACAATAGAGTTGCGGTGCCATTCCAAAGGAAAATATTGGTCGATGGATTTCTTATTTACCATTATTTGGCCTTTACCTTCTTTAAGGTAAACGCGAGCTACGGCAGCTTTTCTTCTTCCTGAGTTGTTAGTCATAGGATTCTCAGATATCGAATGTTAGTTCTTTAGGTTGTTGTGCAATATGAGGGTGTTCCGCCTCGGCATACACAAACATGTTATGGAATATTTTACGGCCTAAACGGTTTTTAGGCAACATGCCACGAACCGCGTGCTCTATTAAGCGCTCAGGACGTAAAGCCTTCGCCAAAGTAGTACGCTGTCCACCAGGATAACCTGTGTGGCGGATGTACTCCTTTTGCTCCATCTTCATTCCTGTTAACTTTACACTTGCTGCATTGATCACAATTAGATGATCGCCACAGTCTACGTGAGGCGTAAAATATGCCTTGTGCTTACCACGGATAATACGCGCAATCTGAGACGCCAAACGGCCCAGAGGTTGCCCTGCTGCATCCACTACGTACCAATTCTTGGTTACAGTGGCATTGTTTGCAGAAATCGTTTTGTATGTACTTAACGGATTCACTTTAGTCGGTCTTTGTTCGAATTTGGGGTTGCAAAAATAAGAAGATTTTCAGCATATAACAAGATATCCACAAACTTTTTTGAAAAGAGTTTCGTTAGACACCCATTTTGGGGCTCTAACGACGGGTTTTTGCTACCAATCGTCTTCATCTGGCTTGTACGATTCCTTCAATGCTTTCTTCAATCCTTCAATCGTCTTTTTAATTTCTTTATCGGCAGTAATCAGAAATAAATCGGTGGCGCGAAATCCGCGCTTGGTTTTCATGTAATATTCGTGATACGTTTTCAATCGCGAATCGGCCAATCCCGTTGGCTCCGTTATATGAGCAAAATTTCCGAATTGATATTTATAACGCGCATCCTTAAACCGGATTACTAAACTAAATTCTAATAATCCACTTGGACCCTTGCTGTAAGCCCCCTTCTCCACCAACATGGGTATTTCTACCTTAAGCCAGATTACCTGACCCGGTTTGGCTTCCACGATAAACTTTTTGTATTGTTTGGCTCCGTAAATAGATTGTAAATAATTAGCCGCACGCAAATAAAGGGAGTCCTCGGAACAAAATTCGCATTCCATATCTTCAATCACCCCTTCGTAAAATATCATCTCACGCAAACTATCATAAGGCGGTATAAATCGTTTATACGGAGGCAAGGTATCTTTTTGTTTGCCCCCTCCGTCACCACCTGCCCAGCCGCCGCCACCATCACCACCTGCACCCCAGCCGCCAGCGCCGCCAGAGTTCAATACCTGTGTGTCGTTACTAGCCGCACCGGCTTCCTCGCTATCAAACCCTCCCCATTGTGCATGTGCCATTGTTTGCACACCTAACATGCTCAAAAAAAACAAACCTTTCAACAGTCGAATCCTAAGGGGAGATTCGTTTACTTTTCTCATTATCAATTTGTGTTTCCTATACTAATAAAGTGCGAATATAATCGCTTCCGTTCACAATGTTAAAAATGGCGGCCATTCGTTTAAAAAAATAGACATTAATCCATTCACATTGCTATACCTAACGACAAAAACCTGTTTTTATTTTACACCAAATAACCAATATTTGCTTTAAAAACGCCACACCTCCGTTTTATTATTATCTAAAGAGCCATCACGCTCACTGAACCTTAGGAAATCGGCCCTTCTTAAATACCCGAGCCGCCTTGGAACCTTTGCGCAACTCCTTCTGCACTTCCGGGGGAAGCTTAATCGCATCAGAACATCCTTCACAACAACACCGATCATAACGCTCCGCACAACGCTCACATTGAATAAACAACAAATGACAAGCCGTATTGGCGCAATTAATGTGCACATCTGCCGGATCCCCGCATTGGTGACAAACCGACAAAATATCGGCACTCACCCGCTCGTGTAAGCGCTGGTCAAAAACAAAATTTACGCCCTTGAATTTATTCTCTAACGACTGCTCCTTAACCTGATTTACATAATTAATGATTCCACCCTTTAAATGGTAAACCTCGTTAAAGCCCTTGTAACGCATCCAAGCACTGGCTTTCTCACATCGGATACCACCGGTACAATACATTAAAATACGCTTGTCCTGATACCCCTCATAACGATCGATAACCAATTGCAACTCCTCTCTAAACGTATCGGCATCCGGACATTCGGCATTCTCAAATCGACCTACCTCACTCTCGTAATGGTTACGCATGTCAATCACCACCGTATCCGAATCATCCATACAGCGATTCCAATCGTCTGCCTCCATATACGTTCCCGTGTGACTCGGATTGAAATCCGGATCGTCAATGCCGTCCGCCACAATCTTGGGTCGTACCTTCATATCCAACTTGATGAAGGCCTTTTGATTTTCTTCTATCGCCGTATTCAGTCGAATATCCTGCAAAAAATCAATCGTGAATAAATCTTCTTTAAACTTTTCCAAATGCTCCGAGGGAAGCGCAATTTGCGCATTAATGCCTTCATGGGCCACATAAACCCGGCCTACCACCTCAAACGACCGCCACCGAACATACCATTCATCTCTAGATAATTGTGGATTGGGAATGGGATGATAACGATAGAAGGAGATTGTAGTATACGGACGCGTATCCGCATCCATACGACGTTTTAACTCCTCCCGATTAACGACGTTTTGCAATAACATAGTAGGGAGTATTTCAACAAATTTACACCCGATTTACAAAATGGACCAAAAACTTCCCTAAAAAAACAAAAAAGGGCCCTTTTGAGGCCCTTTCCTGATCTGATTAAACTACTATTAATGACGTACTAATATTTTAGTTGAGTAATGATAAGTAGCACCTTCAACGGCCACCATGTAAACACCTGTGTTCCAGTCTGCGGTATTGATAGTCATTTTACCATTCGACATAGCACCTTCATATACAAGCTGACCTTGAATGTTGCTTACTTGAACCTTTGCGGTTTCAGAAGCCAAACGATCAATCTCAACGTTGAATGCATCGTTACTTGGGTTCGGATATACTTTCGCTTCTACTT
>JBIKIM010000118.1:0-4845 GCA_044361605.1 Bacteroidia bacterium
CTGGTATTATAGTCTCGGTTTTTCCTGTCGGTTCTACAACTGGGCTTTGTGTTTCGGTGGTTTCAGATAAGGCTTCAACAGGCGTTGGTATTTCAGTCACGACTTTTACTGTCGGTTCTGCAACTGGGGTTTGTGTTTCGGTGGTTTCAGTTAAGGCCTCAATCGGCGCAGGTGCTTCAGTCTCGACTATTGCGGGCGATTCTAAAATTGGTGTTTCAATCTCGACTTTTACTGTCGGTTTAACAACCGGGTTTTGTAGGTTAATTTTGGGCTCCAACGACTGCTGAACCGAATCCGCTATTGCTGGTTTTGAGGCATGGGAAAAGGTGTAAAGCCAACTGCGATCGTGCACCCGCAATGCCGCTTGGTGCATCAACGCTTCCGCCCGGAAGTCTTGCTTTTGCTGGTACTGTTTGGCTAAAAGCACAAAAGGCCATGCAAAATAGGGGAAACGCTTGGTCATTTCGATCAAGTCTTGAACCGTTCCCGCATCAAGAGATTCAAGGTTGTGTGCGCTATCTTTAAGGGTTTTATGGTTCACCAGTCGAGGGCTATTGCCGCAAAAATTTGTTGTACAATAATATCGGTAAGCTCGTTAGAGAGTGTTGCCTCTACACTATTAAAATCCAGACCTGAATCGAAGGTTTGCGAAGAGGTGAAATCTTTGGAGAAATCTTTTTCGGGATATTTTTCACACACAAAGTCCACCCTAACGGAAATGGTAAATTGGGTTTGTGCCGACCCTGTTTGGGCATTAAGGGCCGCAGGGGCAATTTGATATCGGTTAATGACTCCGCCTATTTTATAATCGCCATTTTCGGATACCATGCCCAAGGTGGTTTCCGTTTGGAATTTGGTTTTGAGTTTTTCTGTGAAATCGATACTGAGACTTGGATTTACCAATTCGGCTTCGTTATTAAAGAAATCCACAGAAAAATTCTTGACTTCTTTGGGGATGTTGGCGCCTCTGAAGTCATAAATTCCACAACCCGAAATCAAAATGAAAAGGGCTATCAAAAAGCGAAAGTTATTCCAATTCATATTGTTTGATTTTACGGTAAAGGGTTCTTTCTGAAATTCCTAAGTCATCGGCCGCTTTTTTGCGTTTGCCATTATTGCGCGTAAGCGCCAATCGGATAAGTTCTATTTCCTTGGTCTCTAAACTCAAGTCATTCGTGTCATCGGTGCCCAACGTTTCTGCATCTATGAAATCGCCGTCTTCGGTTCTGCTTTTGGGATAGGTCGTTAGGTCGGACGGGGAGTGTGCAGGCGGTTGTAAAAAACGCGATTCTTCGTGTAAGGGAAATTTGCGAAATCCGCCAATGTCTTGTTTGTTGGCCGAAGATACTGGCACTTGTTGTCCGTCTTGCGAGTCTAACAAGCCAAATACGACTTTTTTCAAGTCGTTAACATCGCGCCTTAAATCGATAAGTACTTTGTAGAAAATATCGCGCTCACTCATTCCTTCATAATTGCCTTCTGCTGTTTTTTCGAGCAACATCGGCAATTGAGTTACAACAGGGGGGAGGTATTGTTTTAAAGTTTCATCGGTAATCCAAGACCTATTTTCGAGCACGCAAATTTGTTCGCTGATGTTTTTCAACTGTCGGATATTTCCTGGCCACGGGTAATTCTCCAGCAGTATTTGGGCCTCTCTGCTCAATTCGAGTAATTCGCGGTGGTGGTTTTCGGAAAAATCGGAGCTGAACTTTTTAAAAAGCAGGGAAATATCTTCTTTGCGCTCGCTGAGTCGCGGCACGCGAATGGGCACTGTGGCCAATCGGTAATAGAGGTCTTCGCGAAATTTGCCCTGTTGCGCCCGATCCAATAAGTTTCGATTGCTAGCAGCTACCACACGCACATCGGTTTTTTGAACCTTGGAACTACCCACTTTAATGAATTCGCCGTTTTCAAGGATACGCAACAGGCGTGCCTGAGTTCCCAAAGGCAATTCACCGACCTCATCGAGGAAAATAGTACCCCCGTTTACGCTTTCAAAATAACCTTGGCGTTTATCAGTGGCGCCCGTGAACGAACCTTTTTCGTGTCCAAAAAGCTCGCTATCAATGGTCCCCTCGGGAATGGCCCCACAGTTTACCGCTATAAACGGCGCGTGTTTGCGACCGCTCAGGTGGTGAATGATTTTACTAAAGCTTTCTTTACCAACCCCACTTTCTCCCTGAATTAACACGTTCATATCGGTAGGGGCTACCTTAACGGCCGTTTGAAGGGCCGCGTTGAGTAAGGGCGCGTTTCCAATAATTCCAAAACGTTGTTTTACCGCTTGTAAATCCATGTAATTGCAAATTTACGGAATAACTGACAAAATGTCACACGCTTTCGTTTTTCATACAAAAGGGCGTTTCCGCGTTTTTGTGAATAAACTGTGAAGTATTGGTGGTTTTTTAATGCTAGTTTTGGACTTGATTCATGGAAGAGCATCCCGAACATATCGACGATTTAAACCCTGTTAACGACGAGTCTTTGGGTTCCAACTCAGAGGTGAAGCCCGTTGGGGGCTTGTTTAAAGATTGGTTTGTTGAGTATGCAAGTTATGTAATTCTAGAGCGGGCCATCCCAGCCGTAGAAGACGGACTAAAACCCGTACAACGTCGGATTCTACATGCCATGAATGTGATGGACGACGGTCGGTTCAACAAGGTTGCCAACATTATCGGTGCTACCATGGCTTATCATCCGCATGGCGATGCCGCCATTGGCGATGCCCTGGTTAATTTAGGGCAGAAAGATTTATTAATAGAAACCCAGGGTAACTGGGGCGATGTGCGCACCGGCGACAGTGCCGCAGCACCGCGTTATATAGAAGCCCGACTTTCGAAGTTCGCCAGAGAGGTGGCTTTCAACGACAAAACAACCCATTGGCAAATGAGTTACGACGGTCGTAAGCGCGAACCCATTAATTTGCCCATGAAATTTCCCTTGGTATTGGCCCAAGGAGTAGAAGGAATTGCGGTGGGCTTGAGCACCAAGATAATGCCGCATAATTTTATTGAATTGTGCGAAGCCAGTATCGATGTACTAAAGGGTAAAAAAGTCGAAATTTTTCCTGATTTTCCTACGGGGGGAAGCGCTGATTTTGCGCAATACAACGACGGTAAAAAAGGCGGTCGCATTCGGGTACGGGCGCGCATTGAAGAAAAAGATAAAAATACCCTACTGATCAAAGACATTCCGTTTGGCACCACCACCGGAGGTTTGATTGAAAGTATTATCAGAGCCAGCGACAGCGGTAAAATAAAAGTTAAAAAAGTAATCGATAACACAGCCGCGAACGTA
Source organism: Bacteroidia bacterium (assembly GCA_044361605.1). Classification (GTDB taxonomy): domain Bacteria; phylum Bacteroidota; class Bacteroidia; order NS11-12g; family UBA955; genus VMCP01. The sequence continues at coordinate 3,298 of JBIKIM010000118.1, forward strand.
GAGATTGAAATTCAGTTGGTGCCCGGGATTTTGCCCGATATGGCCATCAATGCACTCTATGCCTTTACCGATTGTGAGTTGTCGATATCGCCATTGGCCTGTATAATCGAGGCAGACCGACCCAGTTTTATGGGGGTTTCGGAAATTTTAAAGGCCTCTACGCATCACACCTTAGGGCTGCTAAAGCGCGAATTAGAAATTCAACTTTCCGAATTAGAGAACAAATGGCACTATTCTTCCTTAGAAAAAATATTCATTGAAAACCGCATTTATCGCGATATCGAAGAGTGCGAAACGTGGGAAGCGGTAATTCAAACCATTGATAAAGGGTTAGATCCGTTTAAATCCTTGTTAAAACGCGAGGTTACGGAAGAAGATATTGTTAGGCTTACGGAAATCAAAATCAAGCGGATCTCCAAATTTGACGCCTTTAAAGCCGACGAGCTAATTCGAAGCGTTGAATCCGAAATAGCAGAAGTAAACCAACATTTGGCGCATCTTACCGATTATGCGATTGCCTATTTTAAGCAGCTCATCAAGAAATATGGGATGGGCAAAGAGCGTAAAACCGAGATAAAAGTATTCGATACCATTGAGGCTAATATCGTCGCAGCCGCTAACGTGAAGCTTTACGCCAATTACGAAGAAGGCTTTGTGGGAACTTCCCTCAAAAAAGATGTTTTCGTGCTCGATTGTTCGGACATCGATGATGTAATTGCATTCGGTGCCGATGGTTCCTATTCCATTGCCAAAGTTTCCGATAAGCACTTCTTCGGCAAAGACCTGCTGCATGTGGGTATTTGGCGTAAAGGCGATGAACGCACCACCTACAACCTGGTTTACTGGGATGCTGCGGGTAAAAAAGCGATGGCCAAACGCTTCAATGCCACGGGTTTAATTCGAGAGAAAGTATATAATATGGCCTCGGATAAAGCCAAAACGAAAGTGCTTTATTTCTCTGTTAATCCGAATGGCGAAGCCGAAAAAATAACCATTTTTCTAACCGCGTCTGCCAATGCACGCCTTAAACAATTCGAATACGACTTTGCTAAATTAGGCATTAAAGGTAAAACGGCTGGGGGAAATCAAATCACGAAATATCCAGTACGAAAGGTCGAGTTAAAAGAAAAAGGCGGATCTACCCTTGGGGGTGTGAATATATGGTGGGACCACCTAACAGGGCGGTTAAATGGCGATGAAAAAGGCCTTTATTTAGGGGCTTTTGATTCTGATGATCAATTGTTAATCGTATTCAAAGACGGGTCCTATGAACTTTCCAATTACGAGTTAATCAATCGTTTTGCTCCTGAAGAAGTCTATCACATTCAAAAGTTTTACGCCGATATGCCCTTACAAGTGGTTTATCTCGACGGTAAAACCAAATACCATTTTGTGAAGCGCTTTTTAATCGAAACAACCACGGCGCATAAAAAATTCCTCTTTATCTCAGAAGAAAAAGGATCACAGTTGGAGTGTTTGTCTTTGGCACAACCCATGCAGATTACCTTGCTCACTGAGAATAAAAAGAAGGAGAAAAATACCGAAGAA
>JBIKIM010000119.1:0-4832 GCA_044361605.1 Bacteroidia bacterium
GCCGCCTAATGCCTTGTATAACCGAATACCCGTTTCCACCTTGATTTTTTTCAAATACACCAGTTCGCGATTCGCCTCGAGCGCATCCCGTTGGGCGCTTAGAACTTCCAAATACGATGCTTTTCCCCCTAAAAATAATTCCTTAGAAATCTCAACCGACTCGTTCAATGCCGCGGCTTCGCGTTGTTTCAACTCCATCATACTTGCAATGTATCCAATACTCGAAAGCTCTGAAGCCACCTCCAAGTAGGCATTAATTACTGATTTTTGGTACCGTAATAACGCCTCTATTTGTTGCGCATTGGCTTTTCTAAAATGAGACTTTATCGCGGCGCGATTGATTAGAGGACCGGTTAAACTTCCCAAGAAATTATAAGCGAAAGACTGCGGAAAGTTCAATAGAAATTGCGTGCTAAACGCTTGAAACCCCAAAGAACCTTGAATATTAAAACTGGGGTAAAATGCGGCTTTGGCGGCCTTAACATCGGCTTCCGAGGCCCATAAATTTTGTTCCGCCGATCTAATATCTGGCCGCAATAAAAGCAAATCGGCTGGCACCCCCCTGCTTAAATCCGTAAACAAGGAATCTTTATCAAAAAAGATACGTGTTCTTTTGATTTTTTCGGGATATCGATTCAGCCACCCATTGAGTTCATTTTCTAAACGCACGATTTTTTGCTCGAGTTCCACCTCTATACTAAGGGATCGAGCTACCAACGCTTCAAATTGCTTCACCGACAACGCATTTACATGAGCGGCCTCTTTTTTAACTTTCATGATTTCGAGTGCTTCTGACTGCAGTTTTTGGGATTTACGAATTATCTCTAATTCCACATCCAAGGCCACCAATTCCGTATACAAACTCGAAACTTTTTCAACCAAAATGGTTGTCCACGCATGCTGACCCTCCACTTCACTTAGAAAGCGCGATAAAGCCGCTTTTTTGCGATGGCTAAGCTTACCCCAAACGTCTAATTCCCAAGAAGTTTGAAAACCTGCAAAATAGTCGGGCAAATGAGTGGGAATTAACCGACCCGGTGAAAGCTCGGTAACTCGATTTCCCGCGTCGTCCATAGTAAAATATCCAAATTTTCGCGGATTCGTAAAGGCAGTAGCATTTAGAGTTGGGAAAAATTGGGCCTTACTGAATCGATATTCGCTCATTGCCATCTCAATCTTTTGGGAAATAATTCGCCTATCAATATTTCTCACCAATGCCGTATCGATCAATTGAATGAGCAAGGTATCTTCTAAAAACGCGGCATACTTAAGATTCCCAATAGAGGCAGAATCTCTTTTACCAGGAAAACTATCGGGCACGGCAGCTGGGGCCTTGGCCACCCTTTGATAGGTGCCACAAGAAGACAACATATAGCCCAATGCCACTACCAACAACACCTTATATAACGGAGTAATCATTTTGTTTTTCATTTTACTTTATTTTCTTATGGTTAATCGTTGCAAACACCAAATACAGCCCAGGCACTAAAATCACCCCAAATACGGTACCTAAAAGCATGCCGCCAGCGGCAGCGGCGCCGATGGTTTTATTCCCTACAGCACCGGCACCCGATGCAAAGACCAAGGGAATTAAACCCGCCACAAATGCAAATGATGTCATCAAAATAGGCCTCAAACGCAACACCGAACTTTCAATCGCTGCTTGGAACGCACTCATCCCCAAACGTTGTTTTTGAATGGCAAACTCCACGATAAGCACGGCATTTTTTCCCAAAAGCCCGATGAGCATAATAATGGCAACTTGGGCATAAATATTATTTTCCAAACCCATCAGAGACAACATCAACAAGGCTCCGAAAACGCCAGTGGGAAGCGACAAAATCACCGGTAATGGCAAATAAAAACTTTCATATTGCGCCGCTAAAATCAAATAAACGAACAACAAACAAATCACAAAAATAACCAGCGACTCGTTACCGGCATTCGCTTGATCCCTAGAGGAACCTGCAAAATCAATATCAAAGCCATTGGGTAATTTGTTCTTCGCCAATTCTTGAATTTGCAATATGGCTTGTCCGCTGCTGTACCCAGCCGCTGGCTCTCCGTTAATCATGGCAGAGGGGTACATGTTGTATCGGGTTACTTGTTCAGGACCATAGACTTTTTCTAATCGAAGGAAATTACTTAAAGCCACCATCTCCCCGTTGTTGTTTTTCACTTGAATCGCCAAAACATCTTCCGGTTTGGCCCTAAACTCTGGCGACGATTGCACCATTACTTTGTACAGCTGCCCAAAACGAATAAAATTCGTGGCGTAATCGCTGCCTAAAAGCGTTTGCAAGGTACCTAAGATGTCTTTAACCACGACACCCCTTTGAGCGGCTAAATCGGCATCAACATGAATCATATACTGAGGAAAGCTCGCATCTAAAGAGGAGAATGTATTTCTGATTGCGTCTGTTTTATTCAACTGGTCTGAAAATTCATGCGCTACACGTTCCAACTTTTTCAAATCAGATTTTCCGGTTTTATCTAGTAAGCGCAATTCAAAACCACTTGAATTGCCATAACCAGGTACCGGAGGCGGGGTGAAAAATTCAATTTTCGCGTTTTTGATGTGTGCCGTGCGCTTTTTAATGGTATCGATAAGTTGTTGGTCTGAATACGCTCTTTCTTTCCATGGTTTTAAAGAAATCAAATTCATCCCGTAATTAGCACCCGTTCCGTCTGTAATAAAGTTATATCCTGTCAGTGTGGAAATAGAGGCAACGCCCTCGATGGGCTTCACCGCTTGTTCTATGGCGTCGGTTACTTGTTCTGATCTTTCCAAGGTGGCTCCAGGCGGTGCGGTAATATTGGCATAAATGGTGCCTTGATCTTCGTTGGGTATAAAACCTGAGGGAAGCTTGGAGAACAATCCCACAATGGACAAGACAAATACAAGTAACATGGATAGGGTTAACCCCTTTCGACTGATAATTCGCAACAGCAATCGTTTGTAATTGGCCGTTAATCGGTCAAAAGCGCGATTAAAACGCTCAATAAACCGATTAACTACATTGGTTTTTTGTGGTCCGTGATTGTGCTTTAAGCCGATGGCACACAACGCGGGAGTTAGGGTTAGAGCAATAAAACCAGACAAAACAATGGCAATGGCCATTGTGATTGAAAACTGCCGGTAAAACACCCCAACGGGACCCGATATAAACGCAACGGGAATAAACACAGCGGACATAACTAAGGTAATGGCGATGATTGCGCCACCCACTTCTTTCATGGCATCTACCGTAGCCTCTAGGGGACCCAAACCGGTCTGTTGCATTTTGGCGTGAACCGCTTCTACAATTACAATGGCATTATCCACAACAATTCCAATCGCCAGTACTAAGGCGAAAAGGGTAATGAGGTTAATAGAGAAACCAAACAAATTCATAAATATGAAAGTACCCACCAAGGAAACCGGGATGGCTATAGCAGAAATCAAGGTAGACCTTAGATCGCCTAAAAATAGAAATACCACGAGGGATACCAAAAGAAACGCTTCTATCAGGGTTTTAACCACCTCTTTAACCGATGCATTTAAAAAACTTGAAACATCGTAACTATACGTATAACTTAAGCCAGCAGGGAAAGTCCCTTCCATTTCGCTCATTTTATGTTTGATTTCTTTAATTACTTCACTGGCATTGCTGCCGGGCCTTTGTTTCAACAAAATAGCGGCAGAAGGTTTCCCGTTTTCCTTGGATATTATGTCATAATCCAACGAACCAAATTCAATATCGGCAATGTCCTTTAGCTTAAGTAATTGACCGGATTCCATTCGTTTGAGGATTACATTTTCATATTGTTCCTCCTTGTAGAACTTACCCGTATATTTTATTACATATTGTAAGGATTGGGGATTTCTCCCAGAGCTCTCGCCTACTTTACCGGGAGCTACTTCGATATTTTGCTCCTTTAGAGAGCGGTCGATGTCATCGGTTGAAATGCCATAGGCTACCATTTTTGCGGGATTGACCCAAATGCGCATGGCATACTCTTTTTGGCCTAAAATATCGGCAAAACCCACCCCATCGATACGTTTAAGCTCAGGCAAAATATTTATGTCGGCATAGTTGAACAGAAATTGCTCGTCTAGCTCGGTGTTGCTACTTAATAGATTCAAGTATAACAACATACTATTTTGAACTTTTTCAACTACCACGCCAGACTTTATTACCTCTTCTGGCAACTCATCAATGGCTGAAGAAACTCTATTTTGCACGTTTACGGCTGCGATTTCTGGATCATAACCGGAATTGAAAACGACTTGAATTACACTACTACCGTCGTTCCCAGAAACGGACGACATGTACGACATTCCTGGAACCCCATTAATGGCTCTTTCCAAAGGCGTCACAACTGCCTTTACGCAGGCTTCCGCATTGGCGCCTACGTATTTCGTAGTTACCGTAACTTCTGGAGGCGCAATATCAGGAAACTGCGTCATGGGTAATTGCTTGAGCGCTAAAACCCCAACCAGAGTAATAAGAATCGATATTACCATCGATAAGACCGGACGCTGTATGAATTTTGCAAACATACTAGCCTTTATTATTATTGATTATCCCACTTACCGATTTTTTTGATCCATAAAGGGGTGCAATTTTATCACCGCCCTTAACCGATTGGATCCCTTCTAGCAATATCCTATCGTTTGCCTTAAAATTGGGCTCCACCACGTACAAATGCGGTAAGCGTTGCTTTACATTAATGGCATGGGCCTTCAAAATAGAATCAGGCCCTACCTTATATACATAATACTTATCTTGAATTTCAAAACAAGCTGATTGCGGAATGACCCAAGCCTGTTTTAAGGGCACCAAGCGTTG
>JBIKIM010000120.1:0-4820 GCA_044361605.1 Bacteroidia bacterium
GGTCAACACCTGGAATCCGTCCATCGCAGCTTGTAGGGCACAAATAGGATCTACTTCGGTAACAATTACACGGGCACCTGCTCCACGTAAAGACTCAGCAGAACCTTTACCTACGTCGCCGTAACCACATACAACGGCTACTTTTCCAGCCATCATGATATCGGTTGCGCGGCGAATGGCATCTACCAAACTTTCTTTACAACCGTATTTATTATCAAACTTACTTTTGGTTACGCTGTCATTCACGTTGATACATGGCAAAGGCAAAGTGCCTTTTTCCATGCGCTCGTACAAACGAAGAACACCCGTAGTCGTTTCTTCAGAGATTCCTTTGATTCCGGCTGCCAATTCAGGAAAACGGTCCAAAACCATATTCGTTAAATCACCACCATCATCTAAGATCATATTAAGAGGGGCACGATTCTCACCAAAAAACAAGGTTTGTTCGATACACCAGTCAAATTCTTCGTCGGTCATACCTTTCCAAGCATAAACAGGAATACCTGCAGCAGCGATAGCAGCGGCGGCGTGATCTTGTGTCGAGAAAATATTGCAAGAGCTCCATGTTACCTCGGCACCTAGTGCTTTCAAGGTTTCAATAAGTACGGCCGTTTGGATGGTCATGTGCAAACAACCCGCGATGCGTGCACCGGCTAGGGGTTGAGACGCACCGAACTCTTCGCGGAGCGCCATAAGACCTGGCATTTCTGCCTCGGCCATGTTAATTTCTTTTCTACCCCACTCAGCTAGTGAGATGTCTTTTACTTTGTACGGAATATAGGTTTGTGTTACAGACATAATCAATTTAGGGTGCAAAGATAAATAATTAAATTTAATTTAATGTTTAAGTTAGCGCTCCGAAAGCACTACACTCGATCGCGACAATCCTTGTTGCGTGCGTACTTCAAGTATATAAACACCGCTGTTGATACGGGCATTTAACTTCAATTCCAATCCTTGATTTTGCGATTTAGACCAATTTTGAACTGCTTTTCCGTTCAAATCGTATAATTGAGCGTCTAAAACACGATTGCCTTCTGCTATCGAAAGGTATAAAACACCTCCTTTTTCTGCCGGATTTGGATATACACTTACCGTATTCTGAATTACATCAAGCGCCATCTGTCCATTCGCTTTCATTAATTCGAGCGCAAATCGATCGCCCTTTAACGCGTCCGATTCGTTCATCGCAAATTCATACACCGTAGTATTTCCCACCGGCGTTTTGGTTCCCTTTAACCGATCAACCAATACCACCGTTGCGCTGGGAGCTTCCCCACACATTTCAAAACGCATGCGGTAAGCGCCATTTTTTTCGTGGGAAGCTATTTTCATGTTTACCGATTCGGTAACGCCCGCTTCCAAATCAGGCCTGCGGTCTATAACGTACCATTCGCCCGCGGCATCTAAAGTTCCTATGCCGTAATAGCCTCCGTAAATTTTCGGCATGTCCATGAAATCGCCCGTTGCCGATGCGCCTTTCTCCGACATGTCCCACTCTAACGTAGCGTGGTCCAATTCTTTTTTGGTGGTATCCTGACTTGTTAAGGTCATCGACAAGCGATTGCAAGGAAACGTTCTGTCTTCGCGGAACGCCGAGGCAGAACCCTTAGTCGCAATTTTATCGGTTTCATCAAATTTTAATGTAGCACTACTCCCCGTTGCAATGGCAAAAAATGCGGCACCTTGCTCGATGGTTCGCGTTTCTAGGGTTGTACCCGCTTTATAGGCATTGGTACCGTTTACCACTACAGAAGAACCGGTGTTATCATAGGTGTTATACATTTTACCCGCAGGATCATAAAAATAGAACTTATTGGCCACATTGGTGCGGGTTAATGCATTCCAATCTACGTTCGACATGTACGGATTGGCAACCAAATTCACCCCTTTGAGACTGCCACCGTTGGAATTATAGGTTAGGTTTAAGGTTTTGGAACCTACCACAGGCGTTCCTTTAAACGACATCACCCCGGCACTTGCCGATGCTGCCGCATCACCAAGACCGCTTGAACCCAATCCCCGGAAGAAAAGCAACACCCCTTCACCGGCATCGATTTTATTAGCGGTAGTGCCCGATTCAAATCCGGACCATGCCGAAGTTCCTTCATCCCACGCATACAATGATGTTTTACAATGGGAGCACGTCGTATTGAATGAGAAAAAGCTATCCTTATTGGTCGCATTTTTAGTTCCGGTAACAACTATGTTTTTTGAAATTTGCGATACGTGCATGGTGCTAAAGGGAAAGCCAACGGTGCGCCAGGCGCGATTACCCGAATTGTACATCTGCCATTCAACCCCGCCGGTGATATTCATAACTAAACTACTAACCCATGGATGCGTTTGGTCACCAATACGACCACTAGTAATTCCGTTATTTACAATTTTAATATTGGGTACCCAACTATTCCATGCACTTTCTGTATTTGCAGCGGGTGCATTGGATTTCAAATTACCTCTAATGGTGCCGAGCACATGCAAAGGACCATCCAAAAACCAATGATTATTATCGTTTTCCTCAAAATAAAGCTGTAAATTGGGACCTACCACAAGGGCCCCAGGTCCCCCAATATATTCTTCATCTTTACTTGGAGTTGATGGATTATAAAATGTCGGTCCAAAGCCGTTCACAGTCACGTTCGAACCGTCCAAATATATCGCGGTATTGGCAGCGTTTTTAAAATAAGTGGAACTAAAGACACTTATACTGCTCACATTATCCTCAAAGTAAAATTTCAAGACGGCTCCGTTACCTCGGTCGTTTAGTGTTTTAAACATACGAGTAGCAAAAGCGCTGGATCCATAAGCTGCTCCTGTTTTAAACCGGAACGTTATCGTATCCGTGCCCGATATAAAAATACGGGCATCATCTCCAAGAGCCAAATCCCGACTTCCCGCAACTGTAACTGGGTATTGAAACGTAGGGGGTCTAAACAAGAGTCTGTTGGTATTGGCCGTTCCCAATCGCAATGTAGACACCGAATTATCGCCGTTATTTCGGTAATTACTAAAACGCACTTTTGTGTAGTTCGTTACCATGATTTGACCAACCTCTTGATCTATACGCGCGCCACCATTTACAATTTCAACATCCGCGGTATCAAATTGGTCAAAAATAAGCAAATCCGAGGTCGACGGGTTGCTGCGCTCGGGTATCCAATTGGTACTTGTACTATAATTCTTACTCGTAGCCCCTGTCCAACGGTATACATTAGAAAGGGTGTAAATCCGAGGCGCTAAATCGTAGTATTGTGATGTACTAACAACACCCGTTTGACTGTTTTTATACAAGAAGCGGACTTGTTTGGGGACCGACGAAGCCATTGTAGTCGTCCGATTGTATTTAACTTCTATATCGATAGAGGTATCACCCGCAACCAATCGAAACCCATTTCGGGCTCCTGTAACAACGCTTAATCCTGACTTAAAAACAACGTTAATCCAACCAGAATTCTTATCCAAACACCGCGCTTGAAAACCAACAGTGTCCGATAATAAAATAATTGAGTCGCCTGTTTGTACATTATTCAATTTGAAATGCACTTCTTTAGATACGGCATCACCATTGGAATTAGAGTAAAAGCAAGACCTACCAAGAAACGAAGACGACCCCGTCCAGTTTCCCATATACCCAGAACCACCGGCGGCAGAAACTCCCCCAAATGACTGTGATTGAACTATTTGAGTCGTCAATAAAAATATAAACAGCCATGCTGTGTAAAGCAAATTAGACATTAAGAACCTATTAGTCATATTATTAGGCTTTAAGCATGAAGCAAGATTGGAAAAAATCATAGAACAAAAATACACCGAATCTGCCAAAGAAATTAATAATTTGTTCTTATTTGAACCGACGCAACGGTAAGGATCACGGCATGAATTAAAGAACGGCTAATGCCTGTTAACATTCGAATTGGCATTCATAACACACAATTGCAAGCGCCGGATTTTTTAGGTCTGTATTATTCCATGCCGCTTGCGGCAGATTATACGTGGCAACAAAAATTGCTAAAATCAAAGGACCCTTTAAAATCCACAATTGCAACCACCGGATTTTTTAGGTCTGGATTTTTGTACGCCGCATGCGCTCATCGATACCGTGAAAACTAAAATTGCTAAAATCGCAAATATCCGACCCATTATTTTTTTCGATATCATAAAACGAAAATACGTATTTCAGCTAAATATCAGACCTTTGTACCCACAAAAAATAATACATGACCTATTTAAGCATTATCGACTTTGCCAGTGACTGGCTTTTCCATTTAGATGAAAAACTACAATTCTTAGTACAAGAATACCGATACCTTACTTACTTTATATTGTTTGCCATTGTATTTACCGAAACAGGATTGGTTGTAATGCCGCTGCTTCCAGGAGATTCTCTTCTCTTTGCGGCGGGTTCTATTGCAGCGCTCGATAACACCCTAAACGTGTACATTCTAATACCTCTTTTAATTTTAGCTGCATTGCTGGGCGACAACACCAATTACCTAATAGGCTCGAAAATTGGCATTCGTATTTTTGACCTTAACTGGAAACTACTTAAACGTGAGTACCTGACCCAAACAGAAGAATTCTATGCGAAACATGGCGGTTATACCCTAATTATGGCGCGCTTTGTACCTATCGTGAGAACGTTCGCTCCCTTTGCCGCCGGAATGGGTACCATGACCTATAAAAAATTCATCACCTATTGCATTGCCGGTGCCGTTTTATGGGTAACCTCTATTACGCTTTTGGGCTATGCGCTCGGACAAAATCCTTGGGTGAAAGACCATTTTGAAACGGTCGTGTTTATGATTATTGGGATTTCT
>JBIKIM010000121.1:0-4816 GCA_044361605.1 Bacteroidia bacterium
TTGAACAGTGCTGTACTTCAAGGGTTGGAAATTGGTTCGGGAGTGCGGCTGGGTGCTGGAAGTGTATTAATGAAAAATGCCTTGTCTGCCAATTCCCTTTATTTCGGAAATCCAGCGCGTAAAATGACTTCCTAAATGGCCTCATTAAGTTTTAAAAACATCAGTATTTTTAGGGTTGCCGCTTCCGTTCCACCTGATTTTATTTCGGAAATCCAGCGCGTAAAATGTCTTCTTAAATGGGGTTATTAAGTTTTAAAAACATCCGCATTGCAGGGGTTGCCGCCTCGGTGCCCCAAGAGCGTGTATTGAATAAAGAGGCCGCTTTTTTCGAAAGCGAAGAGGCCTATCAGCGGTTTTTAGAAAGTACGGGAATTGCGTCTCGTTATGTAGTGGGTGATTCTGGCCTGTGTGCTTCGGATTTATGTGTAGATGCCGCGAAGCGTTTATTGAATTCTTTGGAATGGTCTACTGATTCGGTAGATTGTTTGGTCTTTGTTACCCAAACGCCAGATTATTTGCTTCCCGCTACTTCGTGCATCATACAGGACCGTTTGGGCTTAAAGCCGAGCTGTTATGCGCTAGATATTTCTTTGGGTTGTTCGGGATGGGTTTATGGTCTATCTGTGGTTGCAGCTCTTATGGAGTCCGGTGTTTTCAAACGTGCTTTACTGTTAGCGGGCGATACAACAAGCGTTACAAAATCACCACAAGACCGATCCACGTTCCCTTTATTTGGCGATGCGGGCACCGCAACAGCCATAGAATATCGGGAAAACAGCGGTACAATGGCCTTTGATTTCGGAACGGATGGATCGGGTTACGAGGCAATTATGATCAAAGATGGTGGATTTAGGAATCCAACAACGTTGAATTCTTTCGAGGTAGAAATGAAAGAAGACGGTAAAATCAGAAACGATTTACAAAGTATTTTAAATGGTCCTGAAGTATTTACGTTTGGAATTTCTCAAGCGCCAAAATCGGTCAAGCAATTAATGACATTCTGCGGAATTTCCCCCGAGAATATAGATGTATTTTTATTTCATCAAGCCAATTTAATGATGAACGAACGCATTCGGGGGAAATTGAAATTGCGAGAGGATCAGGTCCCTTATAGTTTAGATAAATTTGGCAATACGTCTTCGGCTTCTTTAATGCTTACTTTATGTCATACCCGTGCCACACACCAAGCAAACGGACGTTTTATTGCTTGCGGATTTGGGGTTGGACTTTCATGGGGGAGCGTGTTTTTTGAGTTGAATCAGACAAGAATCTTAGAAATAAATTTTATTTAATAATTCAATATGGTAGATAGCAAGTTGTTTTTAGCACAATTCAAAGAAGTATTAGAAATTGAAGAATCGGATCTACAATTAGATGCCGAGTTCAGAGCGTTGAAAGAATGGGATTCATTGGCGCTATTGTCGGTAATTGCAATGATAGACGACGAATACGATGTGATCATTAAGGGAAATCAATTTAAGGAATTAAAAACCTTAAATGCATTAATAGCGCATATAAATTCGCAGATTTAATTGGCAAGTATTGATTTTCAAGGGATAGGCATTTCACACTTATACGGGTGTGTACCCAAAAATACGATTTATAATAGAATGTATACCGATGTTTTCAGCAAAGAGGTGGCCGAGGCGATTGTGGAGAAAACCGGTATCGAAGAACGCAGATTTGCGGAGGATGGCGTTTGCGCAAGTGATTTGTGTTTTGAGGCGGCAAAAAAATTAATTGAGGAAAATCAAATTAATCGCGATGAAATAAAGTTCTTGATTTTCGTGTCGCAAACTCCTGATTATCGAATGCCGGCGACCGGTATTTTACTGCAGGAGCGCTTAGGTTTGTCGAAAGATTGCATGGCTTTAGATATTAATTTAGGTTGTTCGGGTTTTATTTACGGACTTTCCGTGATCTACGGATTGATGCAATCGGCGACTTCGGGTAAGGGCCTTTTATTGGTGGGAGAAACGCGTTCTCGCGTGTATTCCGATCGAGATCGAAAAACAGCTTTTTTATTTGGGGATGCCGGTATTGCTTGTTTGATCGATAAAGGTGCGGTATTTGGATCTAGTCATTTTGATTTGCATAGTGATGGCTCTCAGGCGCCTCTAATTAAAATGGATGCCGGTGGCTATCGAAATCCATCTACTATTCAGACTCGTGAAATGAAAGTTCGAGATGCAGACGGAAATGCCCGCAGCGATGAACATGGTTATATGGATGGGGCTGAGGTATTCAATTTTGTATTGACCCATATTCCGAAGGGAATAAAGGGTACGCTAAAACGCATAAATATGGACATAAATATGATGGATTGTTATGTTTTCCATCAGGCTAATCTATTTATGAATAGGCATTTAGTTAAAAAATTAAAACTAGATGAAGATAGGGTGTTAAATAATGTAAATCGATTCGGGAATACGTCTTCGGTTTCTATCCCCTTGGCCATCGTTACGGAGTTTTCTGAAATTAATCACCAAGAAAATTTATTTAGCTTGCTCTGTGGTTTTGGGGTGGGAATGAGTTGGGCCAATGGGGTTCTCAAACTCGGACAAATAAAAATAGGAGAATTAATAGAATGTTAGATCATTTTGATATCTGTGGCAAGCGCTTTTTAATTAGTGGCGCCAGTTCGGGACTTGGATTGGGCATGGTTGATTCCTTTATTAAACAAGGGGCTCAGGTGGTTGGGTTAGGCAGGAATGCCTCCTTATTTATGGAGTTAGAATCAAAGTACGGTTCAAGCTTCGAGGGAATCCGTATTGATTTGTCGAAAACTAACGAGATAGAATCGGTGTTGATGGGTTTGATTACGGGCAAGTTTGATGGGTTCGTGCATGCGGCTGGGGTTATATACCGAAGACCGATAAAGTTAATGACGTCTGATACCTTCACTGAAACCATGAATGTAAATGTTATAAGTGGTGGTTTAATCGCTAAGTTTTTATTAAAATCGAAGCGTTTAAATCCGGATGCTTCCTTGGTGTATATATCTTCCGTGGCTTCCGATTACGCAGCCATTGGAAATACGATGTATATGTCGAGTAAAGGCGCGGTGAACTCGATGGTCAGGGGTTTGGCCCTTGAGTTTTCTAAGTATGGCGTGCGGGTTAACGGTATTGAGCCGGGTTTAATAAAAACCCATTTGACCGATGGAATTTCTAGCGACGAAATTAATGCCGCGATCACGCAATATCCCTTGGGCCGACTGGGTGAAATTAAAGATGTGGAGAATGCGGTGCAATTTGCATTATCTGGGGCTTCCTCTTGGATGACTGGGCAATTTTTACGTATTGATGGTGGTTTGACCCTAAAATAACACTTAAAACACAAAATGATACAATTTGTTACAACATGTTATTCGATTTCTGATAAGTCCTTACTTTACTTTTGCATTATTAATTACAACAACGCGTTGTAAACTTAATTAACTTGAAAAATCTTAACGACAATATTGAAACCATCGTTCAAGCACCTGAACGCATATGGTTGTCCTCGCCGCACATGAGCGGAAGAGAACAATTTTACGTGGCAGAGGCCTTTGATAGCAATTGGGTTGCTCCTATTGGTAGTAATTTAGATGCTTTCGAGAAACAGGTTTCTCAATATACAAATGTTAAACATGCGGCGGCTTTAAGTTCGGGTACCGCGGCATTGCATTTGGCCTTAAAGTTGTGTGGAGTTGAAAAGGGTGATTTTGTAGTTTGTCAGAGTTTAACCTTTGTAGCTACGGCGAATGCGATAATCTATGAAGGTGGACAACCCATTTTTGTAGATTCAGAGGAAGAAACTTGGGGAATGGATCCCGAATTATTGGAAAAAGCGATTATTCATTGTATTTCCCTCGAAAAAAAGCCAAAGGCGATTATTCCAGTTCACTTATACGGAATGCCTGTTAAGATGCGAGAGATTTTAGCGGTGGCTAAAAAGTACCGTATTCCTGTTATTGAGGATGCAGCAGAAGCACTCGGATCTTCAATTGATGGGAAGATGTGCGGTTCTTTGGGTGATTTCGGAGTTGTGAGTTTTAATGGAAATAAAATTATCACCACGTCGGGTGGTGGCATGTTGTTGTGCAATAACATTCGTAAAATAGAGAAGGCTAAATATTGGGCGACTCAAGCGCGGGATAATGCGGCACACTATCAGCACACAGAGGTAGGTTACAATTATCGGATGAGTAACATTTTGGCTGGAATTGGTCGGGGTCAAATGGAAGTATTAGAGGAACGAATCGCACAACGCCGCGACAATTTTGAGTTTTATAAGTCCGAGCTTAAATCAATACCAGGTATTAGTTTTTTAAAAGAGCAAGTAGGCTCAAAAAGCAATCGCTGGCTTACCATTATTGTAGTAGATCCTAAGCAAACGCGAAATGCAATAACCCGAGAGGACATTCGGTTGGCTTTAGAACGCGAAAATATTGAGTCACGACCTTTGTGGAAGCCCATGCACATGCAGCCCTTGTTTGAAAAGGCTCCGTATTTTGGCAAAGGAATTGCGATGAAGTTATTCAAGAATGGGTTGTGCTTGCCAAGCGGCAGTAATTTAACACAGGCGGAAAAAGAGCGCGTTGTGAAGGTTATTAATGGTATTTTCACACAATAAACGAGGATTACTTTTTTTTGCAACATGGATAATTGTAATATCCACGATTATCCTATTGCATAGCGAGCAAGAAGCTATCGGGGATGAGTATCATTACATAAAATTAGCATCAAGATTATTAGAGGGTTGGTATACCAATTCAGAAGAGTTGGATTTGTGGTACGGTCCTGGCTATCCCATAATGCTGGCGATTTTCATG
>JBIKIM010000122.1:0-4794 GCA_044361605.1 Bacteroidia bacterium
CAAAGTGAGTATACTGCGAGCAGAGCGAGTCAGACCCCTTTAAACTCCGCCTTCCGCTTCTCATTAAACGCCGCAACCCCCTCCTTGTAATCCTCACTGCGACCTGCAATTTCCTGACAGTAAGCCTCATATTGTAACATAGTATCCAAGTTAGAATGCGCTGCCTTGTTTAACATTTGTTTGATCATACCAACAGACTTTGTCGGCGCCGATGCGTAATACGCGGCAATTTCACTGATCGTCGCATCAAAATTATCGTCATTACAAACCCGATTGATCAATCCCCATTCCAATGCTTGAGCGGCTTTAATTTTCGGCGCCATCGTTGCCATTTCAAACGCTCGGGCTGGACTTATCGCCTTCGGTAGAAAGTAGGAACTACCAGAATCTGGGACCAATCCTACATTTACAAAAACTTCTATGAGCGAAGCGTTCTCATGCGCCACAATAAAATCGCATGCCAATGCCAATGAAGCACCCGCACCCGCCGCAACCCCATTGAGTCGACAAATTATAGGCTTTGGCAATTCGCGCATCGCTTTAATGATGGGATTATATCGCTGGTATAAACTGTCCGACAACGATCGATTTTTTGATCCCGCAATCGCTTTCAAATCTTGTCCACTGCAAAACGCTTTACCCGCACCCGTTAACACAACGACCCGCACCTCCGCGTCTTTTTTGACTTCTTTCAACGCCGCTTGCAAATCATAGCTTTGCGTATCGTCGAATGCATTAAACACATCCGGACGATTCAACGTGATATAAGCAATCGTGCCTTTTTTCTCATAAAGTACTGCGGTCAAACTTTCCATATCGCAAATATAAATAACCCATGCCGACTAACACGCCCCCTCCACACATTTTGCAATCCAGAACAGCACCACAATCCCAAACCCATACGACAGAAGGGAGTTCCATACGAGGCGCAGCGCATACTTCGATACAACGCTTCGCGCCACTCAGCACAAGTCTAGATACAATTTGGCTCGTACCTCACCAAATCACTCGATGACCTTTTGCAAACCAGAACAGCACCACAATCCCAAACCCATACGACCGAAGGGAGTCCTATACGACCGAAGGGAGTACCTAACGAACTCAGTGAGTCCCTTCCCGATCCAAACTCCGAAAATGTATCGCCTCAGCCAAATGTGCCACCCCGATGCCCTCACTCCCCGCCAAATCGGCAATCGTGCGACTCAATTTCAAGATCTTATCGTAAGCCCGGGCACTCAAATTTAACTTTTGCATCGCACTCTTTAAAAGCAGCTGACCCGCAGCAGGAATGGGACAATATTCGGCCACCTTACTACTCGGCAACATTGCGTTGTGATAAATACCACTATCCTTCGGATACCGCTCCGCCTGAATCTTTCTCGCCCGAATTACACGTTCTCGAATCACCTCACTCTTCTCTCCGTTGTTTTGACGAATCGTTAACTCCTCATGACTTACCGGCATAACCTCTAAATGAATGTCAATTCGATCCAATAAAGGTCCGGAAACCTTATTCAAATAACGGGAAATATTACCCGGAGCACACGTACATGCCTTCGTAGGATGATTGTAATATCCACACGGACATGGGTTCATACTTGCCACCAACATAAAAGAAGCTGGATAATCTACCGACCACCTTGCCCTCGATATCGTTACCTTTCTCTCCTCTAAAGGCTGCCGTAAGACTTCCAAAACCGAACGCTTGAATTCAGGCATTTCATCTAAAAATAAAACCCCGTTATGCGCTAAAGAAATTTCCCCAGGTTGCGGATTGTTTCCCCCTCCAACCAAAGCCACATCTGAAATCGTGTGATGCGGGGCCCGGAACGGTCGCACCGCCATCAAACCCGAATTCAAACCGGTTTTACCCGCCACTGAATGTATTTTCGTTGTTTCCAAAGCCTCAAACAATGTAGGCGGAGGCATAATAGTCGGCAAACGACGCGCTAACATGGTTTTCCCAGCTCCTGGTGGACCAAATAATAATATATTGTGACCTCCCGCAGCCGCAATTTCCATGGCCCGCTTGATGTTTTGCTGACCTTGAACGTCTGCAAAATCTACATCGTAGTCATTCAAGGCCTGTTCAAAATCACCCCTAGGATCTACAACCGTTCGCTCCAAATGCGCGCCGCCATGTAAAAAGGCAGCCGCCTCCCTCAAGTTACGAACCCCATAAACTTCCAAATCTTTTACAATAGCCGCTTCCCTCGCATTTTCCACCGGTAGAATGAATCCTTTAAACCCATCTTTCATGGCTTGTATGGCAATAGGCAAAGCCCCTTTTATAGGCAATAACCGACCATCAAGACCCAGCTCACCCATAACGATGTATTCCGCCATGCGATCTTGAGAAATTTGAAAAGAAGCCGCCAACATCGCAATTGCAATGGGTAAATCATAGGAACTACCCTCTTTTCTTATGTCAGCAGGTGCCAAATTAATGACCACCTTCTGCCGAATGGCATCATAACCGCTGTTGCGAATGGCCGCATCGCAGCGAAATAAACTCTCCTTTACCGAAACATCCGGCAACCCAATTATAAACGTAGCAAATTCAGGCGTCGTTGTCGCGTTTGCCTCTACTGTAATCGTCGTAGCACTCACTCCGTGCAGTGCCGACGCATATCCCTTCACAACCATATCTTTCTCCTCTTATCATTTTAAAATTATTATAAAATCAACTGACCACGAACTACTTGCAAGCCAAGGTTATTAACCGACTCCAAGTTTTCATCGCGCATATTCTGAAAAATCGTTAACGTATACCGACCCTTTTTTAACTGTAATTGGTTCAAAAATGGTTCCTGATACGATATCAAATTCGAAACCCCCTTGCCCTTCCAACGACCAATATTATCCGAAAGCACCAACTGAAATTGATCTTTTCTAAAATATCCATTAGGTCCTTTCAACGAATACAACATCCAAATATTAGAATACGCATATTCCGAGGTAATGCGCAATCCCGTAAGTAAATTATAGGCATGTGTTTCATCGGTCACATCAAAAGAAAAGGATTTTCCTGCATCCCAATTCCAACCTGCCGCATCCACGTCCGTAAACTCTTCATAAACGATATTTTCTGAAGGCCTACAGGCCGACATTCCCATCATCAAAAACAGAAAAACCCACAGGTAAAAACGGCCGATTACGGGTGAATCAACGCTAATAATTCGCTTTTTTGGTTCCATAATATTTCCACATCTGTGTGAATTTCATAAATACTAATTCCTTCATTTAACAACATATTGCTCAATTCATTATGAGTCAAACGCTGTGCATCTTTTCGCGTAAGAATAAGCGAATATACATTCATTTCCTTACAGGTTTTCAACCAATAGTGAACATCCTTTGTCGTAAATGACCGATGGTCCCCATAAGGCAAATATCCTACGATTTCCCAACCTCTTATTTCCTCCTGCAATCCTTTTTTTTGTGCAATACCACTCACTAATAAGGCGCGCTGTTCCACCGAACTTCCTCCTATACAAACGGGTTGCGATTGCCGGTAATGCGCAAAAAATATCCGCTCAGAATCAAAATCTATTTCTGCCCGAATTTCTGCAGCCCTTTCCCTCGATAAATCTAGCGGACATTTCGTAATGACCAATGCCTGTGCCTCTAATAACGCACCTGCAAATTCTCGCAAGTTGCCAACAGGCAAACTAAAACGCTCCTTCCAAAAAGGCCTATTGAAATCGGTAAGAATAACCGCTTTATCCGGTTGCAAAGCCACATGTTGGTATCCATCGTCTAATATAACCCAGTCAACTTCCGCCTCCCGTTTCATTTGTACTAAACCCGCCAAACGATTTTCACACACCCGAACCACCGGATTATCCAACGAGTTAAATATTTCCAAGGCTTCATCGCCTACATCTTTCGCGCTTGATTCGCCGCTAACTTTTACATATCCCTTAGTATCACGGGCATATCCGCGTGATAAAACGCCCACACGCTCCGTTGAAAATGCACGCATTAAAAACAAAACCATCGGTGTCTTTCCTGTACCCCCAACACTTAAATTTCCTACCACTAACGTGGGCAAAGAACCACTTGTTCTGTACCCAAGTCGATTGTAAACCGCTCGCTTAACCCCTGTGAACATGCCATAACCCCACCCTAAAAGTGGAATCAAAATCCATAGCACGTACCACACCCAAGCCATTACAAATAAAAGGATTGTCCTTTCAATGGCGTGTGCACTTCTGAAACCCCTTTTACATCAGCCGCTAACGCTTTCATTTGTGTCTCCTCGCCGTGAACCAAAAACAGTTTTTGTAAATGGCCACGCTTGCGTGTTTCCTCAAAATAACTAAGCAACTGCGGATGGTCTGGATGTGCACTGAAAACATCTGTGCGTGCAATCTTAGAATATACCGGACGTTCCTTTCTATTGATCTCCACAAAACCTTGTCCTTTTAACAAGCGGTCCCCTAAAGTACCTTCGGCACAAAAACCCGCGATTAAAATTGTATTCTGATCGCTAGCAATATTATTGCGAACGTGCATCTGGATACGACCACCTTCGACCATACCTGCTGCCGAAACAATAACACAGGGCTCTGGTAATACACTCAAATATTCACTTTCCCTATTGTCCTCCACCACATGCAACAAAGGAAAATTAAACAAGGATCCATGTTTTTGTTGGAATTCCTTGGCTTCCTCATTTAAGTGTTCGATGTTATACTGATAAATGCGGGTAGACTTGATTGCCAAAGGACTGTCGGTAAATACCTTAATGTTGGGCATTTTACCATCTTTATACAATTGGTGTATCGTAAA
>JBIKIM010000123.1:0-4793 GCA_044361605.1 Bacteroidia bacterium
CACAGCTGGAGTGTTTGTCTTTGGCACAACCCATGCAGATTACCTTGCTCACTGAGAATAAAAAGAAGGAGAAGAATACTGAAGAAATCAATATTACAGACTTCATAGAAGTAAAAGGTTGGAAGGCTGTAGGGAACAGACTTTCTTTCGATACCGTAAAGAAAATCACGATGGATTCTGAAAAAGTGGGTGTTCCAGCCCCTATTGAGGAAGTGATACTAGAGGATGATCCCAACGATTCAGACGCTAATGATTCCCATACGGTGGAGGCTGAGGTAGTTCAGGTTACGCCGATAGAACCGCCCCAAATAAATGGCGAGAATGGACAGCTTAATCTTCTTTAAGATTGCCGAACCTAACTCTGTAAGTCTTTCCAGTTAACCTGCTCTAAGATTGGCGAACCCAACGCCATAAGTCTTTCCAAGAGGGTTTTTTTCCGTACATCAGCACGCCCACACGGTAGATTTTTGAGGATAGCCATACCATAAATAAAAAGGTTACCATTAACAGCACGAAGCTGGCAATAATTTCGCTTATGGGGACATCAAATGGGGCTCTCACAGCCATTACAATAGGACTGGTGAATGGTATCATAGAAAATATTTGTGCGAGTTGTCCGTTTGGAGACTGAAAAACAACCGATTGGGCAATGATAAATCCAAACACCAAAGGCAAACTTACGGGTAGCATGAACTGTTGCACGTCGGTTTCTTGGTTTACTGCCGCTCCAATAGCCGCAAAAATGCTGCTATATAAAAGGTAGCCACCTAAAAAGAAGAGCACAAATACAAGGATGATATTGGTAAAGGGAAGGGTGTTAAATCCTTCAATAAGTTCCTGTATGGGCATGTTTTGCGCGTCTGCAGGTACCGGATTTCCCCCAGAAGAAAACGCATAGCTGAGACCCCCTAAAAGCAGAATACTCAAAAATATCCATGCGAAAAATTGTGTAAGTCCCACTAAGGCAACCCCTAAAATCTTACCCAACATTAAGTCAAAAGGCCTAACGGAACTTACAATGACTTCAACAATGCGGTTGGTTTTTTCTTCCATAGCGGAACGCATAACCATAGAGCCGTAAATGAAGATGAACATGTAAATGATCATGGCCATGGCGAAACCCACTGCGCTTTTGAGGTTGGTATTGGCGTTCGCGATGCTACCGGTTTGATCAATTTCTAAGGATTTAATACCGCCGCTGACCTCTGTGAGTCGAAGGGTGCTATCGGATATTCCGGCTTGTTTGAGTAGGTACTCGTGAACGCGGGTTTTGATGTGGGTATTCAGTTTTTGAAGTTCTGTTACAGAGAAAGTGCTTCCGCCCACGAGTTCGGTGGAATCTAAACTGCGTAAATCTTTATCGTTAATTTGCAGCCAACCGCTCGCTTTCCCGTTTTCAATTTGTTGGAGCATTTCGCCCGTATTGGTTAGTGCAGGTAAAAAGGTATAGGTTTCGAACGATAGTTCGTCGGATTCGAGTTCCCAATGCGGCGCTTGAAAATAAACATTTTTTTGCGAATGGTCTTCGGCTCCAACGGTGGCAAAATAGATGGCACCGCCGTAAAACAATGCGATTAATACCGGTGCCAAGAACGTCATCACGATGAAGGTTCTGTTTTTTACACGGGTGAGGTATTCTTTTTTCAGAACGACCCAAATACTTCTCATTGGTTGGATACTTTAGATATGAATATTTCGTGCATGGTGGGAAGGTAGGCACCAAACGATTTGAGTTGTTGGGTTTCGTATGCCCAATCGAGTAGGTTTTTATCGGTTTGATTTTCGGTTAACGTAACGCGCAGGCTATTGGGGGAATTGGAATCGAGGAGCTCTCCTTTGAAGTGGGCGGGAAGGGTTACAGCTTCGGCAAAACTCAGGTCGTATTCATTTCTGAAATGGCTCTGACGAACTTCGGAAATGCTGCCGTCGAGCACTTTACGTCCTTCGTGTAAAATAGCCAATCGGTGGCAAAGCTCTTCCACGTTATCCATGCGATGCGTAGAAAACAGAATGGTGGTGCCTGCGTTTTTCAATTCAATAATTAAATCCTTAACCATATCGGCATTTACGGGATCAAAACCGCTAAAGGGCTCGTCTAATATCAGGAATTTAGGTTCGTGTAAAATGGTAGAGATAAATTGGATTTTTTGAGCCATTCCTTTCGACAGCTCCTCCATTTTTTTATCGGCCCAATGTATGATTTCTAGTCGCTGTAGCCATTTTTTGACTTGTATTTTGGCCATTGAACGCGACAATCCTTTAAGTTCGGCGAAATACAATAATTGATCAACGACAGACATTTTACGATACAAGCCTCGTTCTTCGGGCATATAGCCAATTAAGGGAACGTGTTTATAGGTGAGGGGTTCCCCTCCGAGAAGTATTTCACCGCGATCGGGGCTGGTGACCGTGGCAAGCATGCGCATGAGGGTGGTTTTTCCTGCGCCGTTCGGACCTAAGAGTCCGAAGATTTCACCTTCTCTTAAATCTAAGCAAATATCGTTGTTGACGCACTGGTCATCGAAGTACTTGTAAACGTGACTTACTTTCAACATGGTTCAATTGGCGAACATACAAAAAGCAACGCATATTAATAGGTATTATCGACAAGCGACTTAATTTGACAATTGAAGTGGGTATTTAGCACACTTTATCGGCGGCGTAGCTCGCGCACAAGCTGTAAGGTTTGGTGCGCGCTTCATACCCCATTGATTCTACCAATCCCACGGCGGCTCGGACAACGTCGTTGGATTTGAATCGGGGATCTGGATTAAGGTCTAAGTCTATAAATTTTACTTTGGGAAATCCTTTTTCTTGCAGTTCATTGGCCAAGGCAACGGAAAGTTCTACTTCCCTCCAAAGGCGTGACCATCGGTCGCGTATTCGGGGCATTCTTTGTTTGGCATATAATACGTGTCCGCCTTTTTTTTCTTTATACAATACTATCACCAAACCATATACCGTTTCGGAATCGCGGTTTTTTGAATCGCACCCAATGATAATTTGGGCATCGGGATTTTCAGACAAATAATGGCTCAAATAAGTGTCTAAACTCACTAGGGTTTCGGTGGCAAGTATTCGATATTCCATATAATTCGAATATAGAGAATTTGAACGGGTAAGTCAAACTCATTAAAGGAGTTAATGAGGATTTAATATGGCAATTCGAAACGAAACACATCCGTAATGCGCGCAACATATTGGGTATGGGCGGTTTTGGAATTACGGATTTTTACTAAAGCAGTGCGCTGCCGGGCTTTCCTTAGTAAGGGGTCGTAATTTTTCCTTTTTAATTACGGAAATTTACTAAAATTTAATCCTACAGAGGTTTAAGCGTTTACGCAATCCATTGTATTTTTACCGCTGCTGATAATTTAATTTATAAATATGCGTAATATTTTCAAGTTGTGTAGAGCCATAATCGTTTTGGCGGTTATAATGGTTGGTAGTATTCAAACGGTTCATGCCCAAATGTATCAAACAATCCGTGGGGTAATAACGGATAAGGAATCACAGATGCCATTAGAAAATGCGGTTATTACATTCCAATTTGAGGGCAATAAGGATTCCATCCGGGAAACACGTTCTGATAAAACGGGTTCATTCGAGATCAAGCGCGCTTGGGTGGGGCGGAACGAGATGAAGGTGAGTTTAAATGCGTATACCGACTATATGGCCAATGGCGTGATTCTGAGTTCGGGCAAGGAAGGCGTATTTTATGTTTCCCTAGAAAAAGAATTCGTAGAGCGTTTGGGGTCTATTGACTTGAAAGCTCGAAAAAACAACGACCAAACCAACAACGATGCCGCGTTGATTTCTGCCCGGTTATTTACAGTAGAGGAAACGGATCGTTTTGCGGGAAGTAGGGGAGACCCGGCACGGATGGCGTCGAATTTTGCCGGTGTTCAAGGAGCCGACGATTCGAGGAATGATATCGTAGTGAGGGGGAATTCCCCCGCGGGCATTTTGTGGCGTGTGGAAGGCATCGATATTCCCAATCCGAACCATTTTGCCATACCGGGTACAACCGGTGGATCGGTTTCGATTATCAATAATAAAATCTTGGGCAATAGCGATTTTTTTACGGGCGCTTTTCCGGCTGAATATGGAAACGGCATCGCGGGTGCGTTTGATCTCAAATTGCGTCCGGGCAATACCCAAAAGCATGAAATGAGTTCTCAATTTGGTATTTTGGGTTGGGATTTATTGGCGGAGGGACCTTTAAATAATAAAGGAGCGACCTATTTGGTTACCTACCGTTACTCCACCTTGTCGATGTTGGGCGCATTAAACGTTCCAATTGGAACGGATGCCGTTCCCCGTTATCAAGACGCATCGTTTCATTTGAAATTCCCCTTGAAGAATAAAGCCAGTTTCTCTGTATTTGGTTTGGGCGGGATTAGCAATATCGATATTATGATTTCCGATAAAACCGAATCCAGTCGCAACCTTTACGGCGATAACGACCGGGATCAGTTTTTTGGATCTAGTATGGGTGTTTTGGGCGCTAGTTATCAAAAATCTTTAAGTGCTAATTCGTATTTCAAGGCGGTAGTGAGTTTCAATCACCAACGGGTTGATGCCAAGCACCATTTGGCTTTTTTTGATATCAAAGATTCTTTTTATCGCGATGGGGAATTGTTTAATAATTTGCAGTTGGACTCAATCGTGCCCAATTTGGACTATAGATTCCAAGAACAATCGATGGGATTGCATGTATTTGTGAATAAATCGTTAAGTGTTCGCAGTACGTTGAAGTTCGGATTGCAGTACCGCCATTATTGGTATACCTA
>JBIKIM010000124.1:0-4778 GCA_044361605.1 Bacteroidia bacterium
CCATTCCTTCCTCAATAATGGCACCTTTTATAATCGCCCGAATTATTACACGTTAGGTCTAAGTAAAATGTTGGGACGCAACTATGGAACTAAAATCCAAGCCGATGTTACCTATGTCGCCAATAACGGAGGCATCAATAACAGCAAAGGCCTCCCCGTAAGTGGCAACGAACTATTGACACGATTTATAATGTCTTATGCTTTCTAAAAATGAGAAACTGCTATTTTTCTACCCTCCTTTGGCTTTGTTTCTTCTTTTTCCTGGAAGGCTGCAGCCCACAATTGCCCCAAACGACTCAGAAGTTTTTCCCCGAATTCAATGGCTTCCCACCGGTAACGCCCGCCTTAAAAAAAGAAAAAGGATATACCACCTATCCCGAACTAATGGCCTTTTTAACCGACTTAGAAAAAGAATTTCCCCAAAAAATCAAACAGTCTTTTATTGGGAAGTCTAAGAACGGCGTGAACATACCCATGGTGGTGCTAGGCAATGGAAACAAGGCAAACAAAACGCGTATATGGATGCAAGGTGGGCTTCACGGCGACGAACCCGCGGGAACCGAATCTTTATTATTCTTGATCCACCAACTCCTGCACGACAGTAGTTTGTTCTATTTGCTTGAAAAAACCGAAATAGCCATTGTGCCCATGGCCAATATTGATGGGTATCTAAAGCAAAATCGGAGCAACGCCGAAGGATTGGATTTAAATCGCGATCAAACCAAACTAATGGCGGCAGAAAGTATCCCATTGAAAGAGGCATACAGCGCATTCAAACCCGATATCGCCTTAGACTTACACGAATATCGACCCTTTAGAAAAGATTTTGTAACCTTATCTACATCGGGCGTAAGCAGTGCCTATGATGTGATGTTCTTATACTCGGGAAACTTAAACGTGCCCGAAAAATTGCGCCAATTAACCCTCAATAGATTCGTAAACCCTACCTACGAACAGCTCAATCGATGGGCTTATACCCACCACGAATATGTGACCTCAGAAGTCGAAAAAGGAGATATTCATTTTAATCAAGGCTCCAATAATGCGCGTTCCAGTGCCACCAATTTTGCCTTGCAACAATCGGTATCTACCCTTCTGGAGGTTCGCGGTGTTGGTATTGGTCGCACTTCATTCAAACGGCGCATCCACATAGGTCAAATTGTGGCGTTGAGCTATGCGCAAATTGCCGCTACCTTAAGCGCCGAGGAGCTACAATCCATCCGCATTCCAATGAATCCCAATACCATTACGGTACAATCTAAAAAAGCGCGTTATCAAGATTCGTTGTTATTTATAGATTTAGACAAAAACGAACGTATTTCCATTCCCGTTACCATTAAAGATGCGTTACAATCGGAAGCCAAATTAACCAGAACGCGCCCCCTATTTTATGCAATCGATGCGTCTCAAGCCTTTTTGATTCCCAAAATAAGCGCCTTTGGCTTAGCGATAGACACGCTTAAGGCCAATACGCTCTTTAATGCAGAAACGTACACGGTTACGCACTATAAAAAATCTGCAAACGCCTATGAAGATGTATTTCAACAAGAGGTAAAAACGCAAATAACAGCGCAGTCCGTGACCCTCAAAAGTGGGACATTTATAATTAAGATGGACCAAGCAAGCAGTAATATTTTAATTGAACTTTTAGAACCTGAAGCCCCTAACAGCTTTGTAAGCTTCGGTATTTTACCCACTAAATCGGGCGAAAAATTACCCATTTATAGACTAATCCCTTAACACAGTTTCAACATGAATAAGAAATACCTTTTTATACTCCTGAATATGACATTCATGGGATTGTATGCCCAAAGTCCGAAAGAATCGAATTTTAGTTACAAAAACGGACTTGAATTCAATTTTAATAACGGTGCCTACAGTTTTCAAATTGGCGGATTCATTCAACCGGCATACCGTTTTGAAACCTACGACAGCTTATCTCAAAAAAATCGGGGATTGGACCAAGCCAATGCACACTATCTCAATGCAAAAAGGACGTATTTTCAATTAAGCGGCAAGGCCGTAGAAGAGAAAGTGCAGTTTTTTATCCAAACCGATTTTAGCGATCAACGTCCCTTACTCGATGCCTGGATTGCCTACCAACCCACACAAAACCTTACCATCACGTTCGGGCAAAAGCAAACCTTCACTAACAATAGAGAAATGAGTTTTAGAGAAGATAGACTTCAATTCAATAACCGCGGTATCTTAAGCGAATTAATGAGCCGCAGCGGACGTGAATTTGGATTATTTGTGGAAGGCAAATTTGGTTCCTCTTTTGGGATTTCTCCGCAATTGGCCGTTACCTCCGGCGATGGGCGAAATTCTTTTGGGTCGGATTCACGAGATCCTGATTTAGGCGGATTGAAATATGGCGCGCGTTTGGATGTGTTTCCGTTGGGCTTTTTTAGTGAGGGCAATGATTTATACAGTGCAGACTTAATGCACGAAAAAAGCCTTAAAGTTGCCCTAGGCGGTGCTTACAGTATCAATTATGGCGCCACCAATTCGGTGGGCGAGGGTCATGGCGACTTTTTATTTTACAATTCTAACGGAGAGGTAATACTGCCCAATTATCAGCAAATTTATTTGGACCTTTTGGCTAAATACAAGGGTTTTTCACTGCTACTAGAATTCGGGAATGCAGTGGCGAATGGACTTGGCGAGAACTATACCAATTTAGCAGCCACGCAACTATTGTTGCCACAACAAATAAGCCGCTATTTTAACTTGGGAAATTCCCTGAATTCACAATTGGGGTATGTAAGTACCAGCGGATATGGATTTGATTTGCGGTATGGTCGTGCATGGGCCGAATTTGAAAATTCAAGTCAAAACATCATGCCCAATCAAACAGCGCTTACCTTTGGATTTTCGAAATATTTCGAGGGCAACAACATCAAACTGCAAACTTCGTATACGGCCTTTAACAACGCCCTAACAGGTAAAACGGGTGTGAGCGAACTGATGGTACAATACGCCTTTTAACTACGGTTGCACATCCCAAACCAAAGGTAACAATCCAAATAATACGAGCGCTATCAACAGGGTAGAAATTAAATTCAACCAAAATCCGACGCGTACCATCTCCTTTATTTTTAAATAACCGGAACCAAATACCACCGCATTGGGAGGCGTGGCAACAGGCAACATAAATGCGCAAGAAGCGGCCAAAGTAGCTCCCATAATTAACATATAGGGATGTATTTGAATGGCCGATGCCACAGAGGTCAAAATAGGCAAGAGCATCGCAGTGGTAGCCAAGTTAGACGTTATTTCGGTGAGGAAATTAACGCCTAAGACCAATAAAACAATTAAGACCCAAGCCGGCACTGATTTTAACATAAGGAAGTGTTCGCCAATCCAGCGCGCCAATCCACTGCTTTCAAATCCATTAGCAACGGCAATCCCGCCACCGAATAAAACCATTATGCCCCAGGGCAACCGTTTGGTATCTTCCCAGGTAACCAAAGTTTCTCCTTTTTTTGCAGGAATCACAAATAATAAAAGCGTCCCAATTATTGCAATTATCGTGTCGTCAATTTGTGGTATAAAGTGAACCAATACCAATGACTTAAACACCCAAGCCAGGGCCATTATAATAAATACAAACAACACATAGCGCTCTTGTTTGGTAATACGTCCTAATTCTTCGAGCATTTTGCGCACTTCTTTTTTGCCATTTGAATCTGCTGCGCGATCTACCTTGAAAGCCACCCGCGTTAAAAGAAACCACGTTGTTAAGAGCAGTGCCACGCTAAGCGGAAACGCAAATATAAACCAATCAAAAAACGTGATTTCGACACCGTATGTTTCGTTAATCACGCCCGCCATTACCAAATTGGGAGGGGTACCAATCAAGGTGGCCATACCTCCTATGGAAGCGGAATAGGCAATGGAAAGTAATAAGGCTTTCCCAAAATGCCCACTTTTATCGGCTCCGCCTCCTTCAATATGTGACGCTATGGCCATTCCTACGGGTAATATCATAACAGCCGCTGCGGTATTGGAAATCCACATGGATAGAAAAGCCGTTGCAATCATAAATCCCAAAATAATATACGGTTTGCGCGTGCCTACCAATGAAATAATTTGTAATGCCAATCGTTTGTGCAAATTCCACTTTTCAATAGCAATCGCTAGGATAAATCCCCCGAAAAATAAAAAAATATATTGATGTCCATACGAGGCTGTAGTTACGGAAAGCGGTAATCCACCTGTTAATGGAAACAATACAATCGGCAGCAGGGCCGTAGCCGCCATCGGAATTGCATCAAACACCCACCAAGTAGCCATCCAAAACGCACAGGCCAACACCCCATTGGCGGCTTCACTCAAATCTGAAAAAGGAGCTGTCAATAACAACACCGCAAATCCTAGGGGACCCACAAAAAGCCCAAGATGTTTTTTAGTTATACGCATGGTTACATGTTTTTATTTAAGGAAATAGTAGCGCGGCCCCATAATTCAGGGCATCCACATAATCATGAGACAGTCCCGGTGCAATCTTTAACTGCCACGCAAATACCCAACCTTGCTGACTGGCCGTATTGCGAGCCGAATTGTAAAAATATTGTGCACGTTCTAAACGGTTGGCTCCCTGTAAATCCGCTTCTGGTGTATGTCGCACGGACGTTGAATTCGAATTAACGTCGGCAGAACCAACTTGAACGAATAGGGTCTTGGCCCACAAGTTTTGGGAAAAAAGTGGTTGATAAGGCGACTCTTTCAGACCGTAGGGAAAAGCAATAGCGGTATCTGGTACCGTGTACCATCCT
>JBIKIM010000125.1:0-4770 GCA_044361605.1 Bacteroidia bacterium
TGGGAGAAGCCGGCGGTACGATTTTCTCTGTGTTGGACCAAAAGGCACAAAACGACCGTGAAAAATGGAACATGATCGATTCGAGCTTTATGACACAGCTTCCCGATGCTTGGGCCATTAATAAGAAATTCATAATGTTGCCTATTAACCGTTGGCATGCCGATTACGAGCGGGTATTACTGGGAGGGATCACGTGTGATTCAGACGATTATTACAATTCGGAACAACACGTAAACGCTATCTATTTGCCTACCTACGACCGGGAAGACACCCTGTATATTGGATTCTTCCACACCGCGGCCTATCAAGAAAGCATTGGAGGTTATGGAGGCATTCAACACTGTTTAACCCCGGCACCTAAACACGTTATCATTGACCGCGATGACGACGGCGAGTATACCTTTAAGCTGTTCTCTAAAGAGCAAAGCTATAAGAGCATGCTCAAAACATTGGGCTATTTTTAGACTCCATAATAACCACTCCCCTTTCCGCAATTTACCTATTGCGCTTAGAACGGGCATAAAGCACCAATCAATTTAAATTGAATGGGCTTCGTGCCCGTTTTTTATTACGTATCGCAAATGGAAAAGTCGCAAAATCCCAATCCATAAACGTTGAATGGGCTTCGTGCCCTTTTTTTATTACGTATCGCAAATGGAAGAGTCGCAAAATCCCAATCCATAAACATTGAATGGGCTTCGAGCCCTTTTTTATGCGGGTTGGTTGGTTGTTCTGCCTGACTTAGAAAAGAGCCAGAATCCTATAAAAGAGAGCAATCCGTTTAACACGATTAACTCAAATCCAAAGTCATACGACCACAACAACGGCGTCAAACCCAATAAATCCGACACATACGCATTCTTCCCCAAGTACCAACAAAACAAGGGTACGATTAGACTAATTGACACTATTACAACTGCACTGGGTTTTCGTTGGGTATAGATACCCAATGCAAACAACCCAATTAAAGGCCCGTAGGTGTAGTTAGCCAATCCCAATACAACATCAATGATTGCACCTTCAGCGAACTTGTCAAAACCTAGTATGGTTAACAGCAACAGAATGGCAAAAAGTGCGTGAAGTAAGTTCCTTACTTTAGCCATTTTTGTAACTGACCAATTGCGTTTGTTTATCCCTAAAAGATCAAAGTAGGTACTCGTAGTGAGGGTCGTTAATACCGAATCGGCACTGCTAAAGGTTGCCGCTGCCAATCCCAAAACAAAAGCCATGCCTGCGATTCCGCCCAAATGAAAGGCAATGCTCGGAAAGTATAAATCTGACTTCCCTGTTAATACAGCTATGAGTTCGGGGGTTTCTTGTAAATATGCGACCATGATAACGCCCAAACTTAAGAATACGGCATTTACCGCGACCACCACAAAGGCGGTTGCTATCATATTCTTTTGCGCATCTTTTAGGGTCCGCAAGCTCAAATTCTTCTGCATCATGTTCTGATCCAAACCGGTCATGGCGATACAAATAAACATCCCCCCTAGAAAATGCTTAGCCCAAAATGTAGCACTCATTGGGTCGGCATTGATGAGCTCGGTATGCGCCGAACGTTCAAAGATTTCCCACAGCGAAAAGTCAGATAAACTGGGCGATTGCAGCATGCTGTACACGGCAATTACCAAGCCCCCAATAAGAAATACGCTTTGAACCGCATCGGTGATCACCAGCGTTCGAATGCCTCCCTTTAGCGTATAGGCGAGGATTAATACGATAATCAATGCCACCGAGATCGGGAACGGTATTTGCCAATAATCAAAAAGAAAGATTTGCAAAATAGCCACAGCCAAAAACAAACGACCGGCACTCCCTAAAAGTCGCGAAATGATAAAAAAGAAGGCTCCTGTTTTTTGGGCGCTGGCATTAAACCGCGTTTCTAAATAACTGTAAATACTGGTTAACTCGTACCGATAATACAAAGGCAGCAGCACGAAAGCGATTACGAGATACCCAAAAAAGTACCCGATTACGAGTTGAAAATAATGCCAATGGGTTACCGAAACAGCGCCAGGAACGCTAATAAAGCTGACGCCACTCATGGAATCTGAAAGCATCCCAAGGGCGACCATCCACCAAATGCTTTGCTTGTTTCCTAAAAAATAACTGTTACTGTCGGCATTTTTACCGGTGATACGGCCAATCAACAGCAACATCACAAAGTAGGCACTGATGCCTATTAGAATCCATTCTGGTTTCATGGTTTTTTGCGTTTTTTGCCGGCTTTTAATCCCAATTCTTTAAGCAAATCGGCGGCATTTTGAGGGGCTTCTTTCAAGGGCTTTAATTCAACGTAGGTAAGGGTGTTTTCGGCGATTTGAAGATTACGCAGCGCCGTGCCTTGCAGATAAAATATTTCCCCTTTAACCGTTTCTGCCATTAAAAACTGTAAGGTTTCTAGCACCACAGGAATTTGCTTGGTTTTGTTTATCGGAGGAAACACCACCGTGAAGGGTTCCCCTTCAAAAACTAGGGCAACGCGTTTAATTTCGAGCGGTATTTTCCCCAATTCACATAAAATCAAGTCCGAATGGGCTTTCGCTTCCGGAATCGGATGCGCCATGGCAAAAGAACCAAAACTGGCTATCATAAAGCGTCCCTTTTTACGGGCATTGGAAGCGGCAGAACCGAAAAGTGCTGTTTTTTGCTCGGCGCGGTCCTTCAATTCTGCTTGCTCGCGCAACAAATGCCATAAAATGGCTTTTTGAGATCTGATTTTATCGTACTTGGCCCAACGCTGGTTAAAGTCACGATCCGCCTGTAAGCGCTCTTTCGCGTCGCCCGTTATATAATCACTTGGCTTCAACATTTGGATGACCCAAATACCCCTATGGGTTTTGAGTTCCATAAAATAAGAATTCCCCAAGGCACGAATTCGTATGTCAATCCAATTTTTCTCTTTAAAAAAAGCCAACACTTTGTCGTACGGCAATTGCGTTCTAAAGGCCCAGTTCATGCCTTCAAAAGCGTCTAATTCCGGGAATAAACTGTGAGATCGATCAAAAACAAACAGTTCTTGAATGCCGTTGTTCGACTTTTTATTACGGGGCACC
Organism: Bacteroidia bacterium; assembly: GCA_044361605.1. Classification (GTDB taxonomy): domain Bacteria; phylum Bacteroidota; class Bacteroidia; order NS11-12g; family UBA955; genus VMCP01. The sequence continues at coordinate 3,060 of JBIKIM010000125.1, forward strand.
GCCCGAATGCCCAGTTGGTTTTTCCCCCGAACAATACGGCGCATTTCTTTGGCCTCTTTAGCCGGCGGATCCACCACGTATTGTCCTTTATACCTGCCCAATCGCATTTCAAAACGTTCGGGCGGCATCAAATAATTAAACCCCTCGGTTTGAAAGGCTTCTTCTAAGGTCCAAGATTGGAAATCGCTTTTAATTTTTGCAGTTTCTGCACCTTTATAAAACTGATAAAAATCTACTTTTACAGGTAAGCCAGGTGCCTCGAATTGATAGTCGTAGTCGTAGTAATGCATCCATGTCGACTTCTGCGCATTATAGGCATAGAAGCGATCCGTTTCATGCACCCCCACCGCATAATTCACTTCGGCTAAATAACCCGGTTTTAAGCGTAAGGATTTATCGCGATCGGCCGTTCTGACCTCTATTTCCAACGCAAAAGCGGGGTGTAATAAATAGCGCATCCGATTGCTATCGTAGTGCAAACTCAAACCGGCAGCAACCGCTCGCATTGGATCGTCGATGTAATTGACGCTCACATGGTAACCGCCGTGATACGGCTTCCCATCGAAAGATTCTAAGGCATTTTTGGGTATGGACAGCGACCATTCCCGGTCGCCAATAAATACCTGATCCGACTCTGTATGGGCCAGAAAATGGTGTTTCCCATCGGTAAATCCGGGCAAAAAAGCAGCCGGCGAGCGCATGGGTTCATATGGGTAGGATTGTAAGGGCTCAAGCTCGGCAAAATCAATTTCCCATTCCGTATCTTCCAACCACGTTAAGGCCTCGTGCTCCTGCACGTCGGGATACAGCGATTTCAAATACGCCGTTTCTTTGATCGATAACTGGGGCCTCGACGATATCCATCGCAGGGGCATGTACACGTTTTTTTCGAGCGAAGCGGCGTTAACCCCCTTGCCTATTTTGATTGTTTTACTTCCATTGCGCAGCGGCACCACCAATTCGCCCATTTCTTCAACCGCCAATCCACGGGCCCAATCGCTGCCATCAACGATGCGTATGCCATGCAATTGCTTGCATTGGGTTATTTTCGGGGGAAGATTTTGAACGCCTATCAAACTTAATTCAAGGTATTTCAAACGGGGCATGTGCTGCGCGATCACCGAAATCAAGGCGTCGGCTTCCTCTGTGTTTACAGGTCCCAACACCGATAAATTGCGAAGGTGTTTCCACCCAATCAGAAAATCAAAATTATCAGGCACTTCCTCAAAGCGCAACGACACGTTCTTCAGCAAAGCCCAAGACGCATTTAAAACCGTAGCATCAACCCTATTTTTAGGTATATAAATCGATACGGTGGGCACCCATTCCAATAATTGCAGGTCTTCATCCGAAATAATTCCTTCAAATTGATACAACTGTAACTCTTGAATTACCCCGAGCTTGGAACACAATAAAGCCGCTTTGGCTATGTCGACCGTTCCGTCTACTTTTACCGTTTCGATGTGTTGAAATTCGGGTAAATGCGATTCCAAATACAATAAATCACTGTACTGATTCAGTACCAATTGGGTTTGAAATGCATTTTTTATTTTCTTGGGATTCAAAAACGCTTGCTGACCCCATAGCGGTGCCATCGCAACGGCGGCGACCCAGCAAAAGAGTGAAAAAACAAGTCGTTTCATAATACGGATCTAGATACTAACGAAAAAATTTGGAAAACATACCGCCCATTTTACCCAAAACACCCAAA
>JBIKIM010000126.1:0-4746 GCA_044361605.1 Bacteroidia bacterium
AAATTTCAGACAAAGGATGTCCCGGTGATATCGTGCCTTTAGAAGTTGATTACGATAATCCCAATATAGAGGCCAGATTGGTGAGCGTTTCGCCGCCTCCAGGGGGAGATACCCGCATCATTTTCGACTATAAAGTGGGCAATTCGCCTGTTCCGAATGGCGATGTGCGGATTCAACGCAGGCCTAATTTATTCGGGGGAATTTGGTCGAACGCCGGAACTGCACCTCAAAATGGGCAAACGTTCAGCGATGGTAATGTAAATCCTGATAATGGGGCTTACGATTATCGTGCCTACCTTTTGAATCGCTGTGGAGATACCTTATATACAAAGGTGCATACCACGGTGTGGTTGCAAGGAGATAAGACAGGGCCATTGAGCATGAAAGTAGAATTCAGTCCCTATTTTGGTTTCGAAAATGGGGTAGAACGTTACGAGCTATACCGACAGTTGATTGGCAAGGGAGAGTACGAATTGTACGAAACATATCCGGCAGAAAGTCAGGATTCGTTTGAAAACGGAGAAGACAATTTCGGACAGCGGTTCCGCATTAAAGCGTATGAATTAGGGGGCAATCGGGAATCGTGGAGTAACGACATTACCTTGTTTTTCGAGCCCGTAATGTTTGTGCCCAATGCCTTTACGCCAAACGGAAAAGGTCCTGGACAAAATGAAATTTTCAAACCATTAATTTCGGGCGTGAAATCCTATGAATTCCGAGTTTACAACCGCTGGGGTGAAAAACTGGCCGAGTATTTCGAAGAATCAGAAGGGTGGGATGGCACTTATGGAGGGAAGTTAGCGCCAGAAGGGATTTACGTATATCAGATTCAATTCCGCGATTTTCAAGATAAATTGTATCAATTTAGCGGAACGATACATTTGTTGCGGTAAATTTGAATTATGAATTATGAATTATGAATTATGAATTATGAATTATGAATTATGAATTATGAATTATGAATTATGAATTATGAATTATGAATGTGAACTAACAACTAACAACTAACAACTAATAATTAACAACTAATACAAATGTCAAGTCCATTATTTTCAGAAAAAGCGTTCAACGCAGTAGCGGGAACGAGTTATGGCGACAGTATGACTCTCAGAGGCACTGTTGACAAATCAATTTTACTATTTTTAACCCTTTTGGTTCCTGCCGTTTGGATTTGGAACAAAATGGGTGCAGATCCTGAGTATGCCATCAATAACGGCATTCAATCGTACATGTGGGGAGGTTTGATCGTTGGCTTAATAAGCATTTTGGTTATTACCTTCAAGAAAGACTGGTCTCCATATTTAGCACCGGTATATGCGGCGGCACAAGGGGTCGTGTTAGGGTCTATTTCGATGTTTTTTGAAGCTATGTATCCAGGTATCGTGATGCAAGCTGTGGGCATTACCTTGGGTATTTTCGCCTTAATGTTGGCCGCTTACAAAACAGGTGTTTTGCGTGCGACTCCATTATTTACCAAAGTAATAACGATCGCTACCGCTGGGGTAGGTATATTTTACTTGGTAATGTGGATCGGTGGCATGTTCGGTGCTACAGGTTTATCTAGCTTTTACGGCGGCAATTCCATGTTTTCCATCGGATTGAGCGTGGTAATTGCGGGTATCGCTTCTTTTAATTTTATAATGGATTTCAACTTTATCGAAGAAAATGCCAAAGCAGGAGCGCCTAAATACATGGAATGGTATTCTGGGGTAGCTTTATTGGCTACGTTGATTTGGTTGTATATTGAAATTTTACGCTTGTTAGCGAAGTTGCAAAGCCGCGATTAATCGTCGTCGTCATCGGCAATCTCCAAATTCAATTTAGCACTTTGGAGTTCCGATAAAGAATGCGAATCGCCCAAACCCTTGGCGATTAAAATGCCCTTGGATAATATTTCAAGGGCATTTTCTTTTTGCTTCAATTGTGACAAAAGCGCACCGTAATGGTAATACGTGGCCACATATTGGGGGTGTTCTGAAATTAGATATTGGTATTTTTCTACAGCCAATTGAGCGTCGCCGTATTTATGGTATTCCTGCGCGATCGCATAATGCAAGAAAGGATCTTCGGGAGATTCACTCAGAAATACAATTAACTGTTCAAGACGTGTGCTCATAGAATTGGGTAGGGGAATTGGAAGTTATTAGAGACTTGAAAATTACAATAGTAGCGAAACGGTTCGATAATTACTTTTTGGGATTGGGAAGGGGAATTATATGGTATTTTCGACCTGGGTATCACAATAGTTGCGCAAAGGTTCGATAATGACTTTTTTTGGGATTGGGAAGGGGAATTATACGGTATTTGAGACCTGGGTATCACAATAGTTGCGCAAAGGTTTAATAATTACTTTATGGAATTGAGTAGGTAAAACTGAGTGCGTTTTGGGGTGATTTTAATAGGGATACCCCCAGTTTTTGGTCGATGTTAAATTCGAAAAAATGAGCATCAACAGTAGCATCGACAACTTGTAGCACATACACAAGGACAAAGGTAATCCCAGCCACATCTCGGCTCACGCGGTCGTTATCGCGTTGTTCGATTTCGAAAACGGAGGGTTGCTTATTTTGGGCATAGAGATTGGTAAAATAGGTATTTTGGGTTCTTACTTTTTGATTAAAATCGTTGAAGAAATAACCTGAGGCAACCAAAGCACCGTATACGATGGGCACTTTCCATATTTTTTTATTGTAAACCTGTCCAGCCCCAGGTAACACCAACGATAAAACGGTAGCGCGGTGTGGGGAATGGGGGGGACTGACATTCATTTCGAGGGAATCTGGAGTTTGTGCCTGCATGTTCGGACAGCACCAGATTCCCCCGAGAAAAAACAAATAGAAAAAGGATTTTAAAAGGCCCCGCACTTACGATTGAATTAAATTCAATATGCGTTCCAAATCTTCGCGATTCTTATAGGAAATAATAATTTTACCTTTTCCTTTGATACCGTTTTTGAGGTGAACGGCCGCTTTGAGTTGTTCGCTAAAAGCCTCAGAAATCCGATCGATTTCTGGATCCCAATCGGTGCCTGAAACGCTGCTATAAGTAGGGGTGGAACTAGGGTTTTTCTTGTTTTCTTTTACGAGTGTTTCCACGTCGCGTACGCTCATTTTATTGGCAATGATTTCTTGGAACAACTGCATTTGAGCGTTAGGATCTTCCATGCTGATCATAGCGCGGGCATGTCCCATACCGATATGGCCCTGTTTGATTCCCAATTGAATCTCTTCTGGCAATTTTAGCAGTCGCAAGTAATTGGTAACCGTAGAGCGTTCTTTACCCACACGTTCTCCCAATTCATCTTGCTTTAGCTCACATTCTTCCATGAGGCGTTGGTAGCTTAATGCAATTTCAATGGCATTGAGCTCGCTGCGTTGGATGTTTTCGATTAAGGCCATTTCCAACATGCCTTGATCGTTGGCGGTGCGCACATACGCAGGTATTTGCGTTAATCCCGCCATCATTGCGGCACGGGTTCTGCGTTCGCCGCTGATTAACTGGTAATTGTTGAAACCCATTTTACGCACGGTAACCGGTTGTATTAAACCGTGTACAGAAATGGACGATGCGAGTTCTTCTAAGGCACGGGGTTCAAAATCGGTCCGCGGTTGGAACGGGTTGGCTTCTATAGCAGAAACCGGAATCATAGCAACAGCACCGGCGTTGATATCGTCATTATTATTAGTAGTAGAATTTACTTCAGCAGCATCGTTTAACAGGGCACTCAATCCTCGGCCCATTGCCGGATTTTTCTTTTTCACAATCGGTTTGTTCATAATGGCGCGATTTCTTCTGTTGGGGTTATAATTCCGTTCTTGATTAGTATTTCTTTGGCTAAATTGAGATAATTGATTGATCCTTTGCTATCCGCGTCGTGATAAATCACAGGCAAACCATAACTTGGAGCTTCCCCTAATTTGGTATTACGCTGGATAATCGTATCAAATACGATGTCTTGAAAATGGGTTTTTACATCATCAACCACTTGGTTGCACAGTCTTAAGCGGCTGTCGTACATGGTCAATAATATACCTTCGATTTCTAAATTTTTATTCAAATGGGTTTGGATGATTTTGATGGTATTCAATAACTTACCCAATCCCTCTAAGGCAAAATATTCGCATTGTACGGGTATTATGATACTGTCGGACGCGACAATGGCATTGGTTGTGATTAAGCCCAAAGACGGCGAACAATCGATAATAATAAAATCGTAAGAATCCTTTAACGGTTTAAGCAAACCGGCCATGATATGCTCCCGGTTGGGCATATCTAAGAATTCAATTTCTGCCCCAACGAGATCGATGTTGGAGGGCATAATATCTAAAAAGGGCGTTTCTGTGGTTAAAATAACATCTTGCGGACGGATGTCTTGCACCAAGCATTCGTAAAGTCCGACTTTAATGTTTTTGGGATTTAAACCAATTCCTGAGGAACTGTTGGCCTGTGGATCGGCATCAACCAAAAGTGTTTTGTATTCGAGCACGGCTAAACTCGCGGCCAAGTTAATAGCCGAGGTCGTTTTGCCTACGCCTCCTTTTTGGTTAGCAATTGATATTATTTTTCCCATATAGTTATTATTTCTGTTGTTGAACGTGCATAAACGGACACTTTTGAACGCAACAAAAAGCATACTTTTGCTCTAGATGTCACGTTTACGTGTAAAACTTTTGATCATGAACGCATTCGCCTCGACTTATTCCAAACGATCTAACAAATTTATCTCTTTTCGATCGGTGTTGGCTA
>JBIKIM010000127.1:0-4663 GCA_044361605.1 Bacteroidia bacterium
ATTTAAGTCAAAGCGATTATCAGGCTATATGGAAGTTGGTGAGCAGTCCCGCAGGCGTTCCGAGCGGTTCGGTGATGATGAGTGAAAACCGCATGAACCTGGGGTCATCCCAAGAAAAAGGAAGAGCTGGAACGTATCAATTCGCGGTGAGTTTTAAGAAATACGCCGGGGGTTGCACGCAGTGGGATACGGTGCAGGTTACGGTAATAAACGAGCCCGTTTTAACGCTGTCGCCGCAAACGTTGTGTCGGGATCGCGAGGAGTACGATTTATACAAATCCGTTCGTGTGGATGGGAAGCCGGCTGCAACAGGCCGATTTAGGTGGGATTCGTACAATTGGGATAAGAAAGCGCCCGAATTGGGATCTTATGGCATTATCAACGGCAATTTGGTGCCCAAAGACATCGTTGCAGGAAATTGGCGGGTGCGGTATGAGGGTCCGCTAGCGGGCTGTATGGATACGGGTTATTTTTCGGTTCGGGTATTCCATTCGCCGGTGGCAGACATCCAAATGAGCAGTCCGCAGGATCTAAACATTCATGCAGCGGAATTGCAAGCCACGCACAGTTCGTATATTGATGATAATACCAAATTGACATGGTTGTGGGATGCGGGTGATACGACCAGTAAGACCGATACCTCGAGTGGCTTTGTTTTCAAGTATCGCTATCCCAAAATAGTGGGCGATTATCCCTTGGAGTTGCGGGTAATGAGCAATATGGGCTGCAGGGATACGGCACGAATTATGATAGCGGTTACGGATAATGCGGGTGTTAGGCAAGTAGAATTAGAAGCGGTTTACCGGATTAATTCACAGGGTGAGGTGATGATATTAAACAGTGCCTGGCAGTTGGTGGACATGCGGTGGTACGACTTGAAAGGCTCGGAAATAGGGAGTCCGGTAGCGGGCGTAAACGTGTACAGGTTGGTGTTCAAAAGAGGAGCGGAGATCCGGCAAGATTCCGGGAAGTGGGTGAAGGAGTGGTAAAATCCTAAAGTATCACTATCCTTAAAAAAACGGAGGTGTATTTTTGATAGGTATTCAAGCGGGGGGGGGCAAAAATACAACCTTAGTTTTAAAGTCATTCAACGGGAGAAAGTACTATAAGGTCAAAATACATCAGTCGAGTTTTTAACTCGTAGTCTTTTGGGAGACCCATATATTCTTTTTCTTGTTCGGAAGATGAAAATAAGAACTCAAAACTATTGCGTTGGTAATATGCTAACGGAATGTCTTCATTGTAAGAATCAACTACTACAAATCGGCAGCCTGTTTTATTCTCCGGATCAATAAACCAAGACTTGATAAAGTCCATTAGTTCTCTCCCAAAACCATTTTTTTTATACTTATTATTTACACCTAATCGACCTATAAGAACAGCTGGATAGCTTCTAAAGTGCTTGATTCTTGGAATTTCCTTATTAACTCTCTTTTTCCTGTTGTTAGGTAAAAAATTTGTTTTAATGCTGTCATTTGAAATAGTAAAAGCACAAACTATTTCTTTTGGATTTTCATCTAACAAGAAACAATACGATTTACCCAGTAGTTGAATAGAGTAGTTCTGGGAGTCATTTGTAAAGAACTCATTCAAATCATCATGCCCACAATCGAAAGGATTACATGATTCTAATAAGTCTTGCGATAATACAGAAAGGGTACAGCGTTCCTCTAAAAACCCCATAAAAAGTTGGGTTATTTTATTCTAGACTTTTTCAGAATAGTGCGAGTTGACGCGACTTGTTTGCTGAAATTGATAGTAGCTCTTTTTGATGTTGCGGCCTCGGCGTTTTGAACAAATGCCTTAGCAACATCATTCTTTAGAGTAGGTATACTTTTAATTACGCTGGCCATAATCTTCACTTCTACTACAAAGAAACGCAAAAAAGAAATGTGAAACAAGATTTTTTATTTCCTCAGAGATGATAGGTCGCAAACAAAGAGTATCTCAATCTTGTTGCGTAAAGATTTGGATACCAGGTGACTGTAAAAAAAAGTTAGTATGGTACTGCTAAGGTTCGAACTCATGTATCATACCCAATTGCAACTTCACCTTTATTATTGTTCGTATGAAAAATGCTTAATGCAATTGAAACTAACGTGTTAGGGTTTGAAATGAGATTCATTTGAAATGCAATCCCTAAACACTGATTTCAAATAATTAAACAAATTTAATAAGCCCATACCGCGAAATAACAATAAATAGTGTCCAAGTATAAATAGGTGTAAATGATTTTTGTAAAAAATAATTTAATGTTTAAGATTTAAATGATATCGCTGATTAATAACATCATAAAACAATGAAAAAATTAATTCTAATAATACTACTAACCTTCACTTGGAATTCGTTGAAAAGTCAAAGCTTCATCGACGGAGGTTACATGTCACACGATGTGATAGATTCGAACACGATAAAAATACATGTTGAATGGTATCAAAATTATGCAAACGCCAAGATGAAAGAAATCGATTCACAATTTGTTCATTTAAGTTTTTGCGTGGGTGATATCAATAATCCTAAAAGTAAAGTGGTAACGTTTCGACGAAAAATCAAGGGCAATTTCATGAATAACACCCAACTTAATACAGGATATACCCCCAAGTTAACCCCTGAAGATTCTACAAGTCAACGCGTACTTAAACTTGAATCTAAAATGGTGTATATTGATACCATTGAACTTAGCAGCAATCCTTTCGATAGCCTGATTTCACGCTACGGGAAAGATAAATTAACATTTATTGCCAGCTATGACATTCTTGGATTGGCTCCTCCTAATAATGTAATAAAAACTAAATTTTCGTTATATACCACTACCGAGTTAAATCATGTTATAAAATATTTCAACAATCAAAATACAAGTGCCCAACCCCAAACTAGCGCTGCGAATTTTGTAAATATTAATACTGTTAATGCCAATCTAAATTTTATTGACCTCGATAATGATCGATTAAAGTTTACTTTGGATGATTTTTATGACTTTGATGCAAAATCATCTACTCTAAGCAAAAATACGTACAGGTCTTCGTATTCTCGTTTGATTCCGCTTAAGACCTTCAATGGTACTTATGGTAAAGATGAATTCGTAACGAATTTACGACCTACGCTAAAACCTCCGTATGGTTTTAATTTAGATTCAACCTCTGGAAGCATTTACTTTTATAAGAGCATAAAAGATCTTGCTTATATTTCTTTCAAAATAGAGGAATGGCGATTAAATAGTTTCCAGCAATGGATTCGCATAGCTACACATAACCATCAGAATAGATGGTCCTTTAATGATGATCTTATTCCCCCCTCTATTACTTTTAATAGGTCTGAATATACAATAATAGAAGGCGACACTTTAAATGTCAGTATCGTAATACAGGGTAATAATTCGGCCTTGGATGTCGATTACTCTAGCAATTTGGAGCATCCTTCGATGAAGTTGCAATTAATAAAGTCAACATCCAATAAAATAGATTTGAATTTTAGGTGGATTACTGATTCTTCTTGTGTCAAAAAAGAGCATTATTACGCATACATCAATGCTTGGGATGATGACGGAGAGATTTCTCAAATGTCCTCCAAAGCCGTAAAAATTCGAGTACTTCCGCGTATTAAATTTGAAAACCTTTCCCGCGACACCACGTGTAACCGCCTGGTGTATCAAGTCGTACACCCCAAAGTGCCCGGCAATCCCCGCTATCAATGGGAAGTCAAATCTAAATCGGGGTACTACTCAAAAAACTTTCAATCCAACGGTTTTATTACCGAACCCCTGCCCAACGATACCTATTATATTACCTCCATAATTGTACACGATTCTTTGGGATTCAAACCACAAACCGACACCGTGATTTTAAATCAAAAGCCCGAAATTTATTTTTTGGGGGATACTGGATTTTGCCAAAATACAGCTCTGGATTTTAGGTTAGATACGGCGCACTTAAAAGATTTAGCCCTAATACGGATGACCTCCAGTTCGGGTATGTTGAAAAAATCACAATTGACGGGCACTTTGAGCGAAGCGGATTCGGTAACCAAACTCTGGTTTGAAATAAGCGATAGCCGTGGCTGTATTGCTCGAGATAGTGTGGTAGTGAAAGAATTCCCGCAAGAGTCGCGCGTTTGGACGGCCATTCCTGCCGGTTGTAGCACAGGATCTCAAGTGTTTTTGAACGCATTATGGGGCGATTTTCGCAAAAGAAAAACGGAAATTCGGAATACCGATGTTTGGGTGGTATGGAAAGACTCTAATGTGTATTTAGACCCACAAAAAGTACCTCAGAGTGGGTTTAAAAATGGTATAAAGATCTTAGATTTATGTTTAAGTTATAACGACAGTTGGCAATGCCGACAACAAGATACTGTAAAATGGCTGGTGGAACAACCGGTAGAAGCGGTATTAAAAGACACTTCAATATGTCATAATACAGGAATTTTGGATCTTGATGAATTGATTGTAAAACCCAATTTAAGTCAAAGCGATTATCAGGCTATATGGAAGTTGGTGAGCAGTCCCGCAGGCGTTCCGAGCGGTTCGGTGATGATGAGTGAAAACCGCATGAACCTGGGAGCATCCCAAGAAAAAGGAAGAGCCGGAACGTATCAATTCGCGGTGAGTTTTAAGAAATACGCTGGGGGTTGCACGCAGTGGGATACGGTGCAGGTTACGGTAATA
>JBIKIM010000128.1:0-4647 GCA_044361605.1 Bacteroidia bacterium
GGGCGGACATGCGCACGAGCTCATTGATACCGGTGCGGTAACCATTAACGGCACGGTAGAAACCCAACGCCGAAAAAAGGTACGTGCGGATATGGTGGTGGCGTGTGAGGGAAACGTGGTTACTATTGTTAATTGTTAGTTGTCAATTGTCAGTTGTCAGTTGTCAATTGTTAGTTGTCAATTGTTGATTTGACCTTACCGATATCAATAAATTCCTGTATTTCAAATTTTTAAGTCTTTTGCATTAGTTTCAACAAGTAGTTTACTTCCAACCGATTGATTCTTTTAACGGTTAATTTCATCAAGTCTTTTACTCCCATTTTACCAAGTCTTTGGCTGCCATTATCATTTTGGGTTGGCCGCGTTTTCCAATTATTCTATAGCTGTTTGCATCGATTCCGAGGGGATGTAAGAAGTCGTAAACAGTGCGATTGATACGAGATATTTTTTCGTTCAAACTGTTCTCCAAGGGATTGCATAAGCGATTGATGGAGTCTTTCATTGTCCTGGTATTTTCGAAATTACTAATGCTAAGGTAAATATCCATGAGGGTATTCTTATAATCGCTCAGGTGAGAAAGATTAATGCCATCGGGATATTTAAGGAATAGAATATACAAGACTTTTTGCAGAGGCTCGAATTTTAGCTCCGTGTGGTTAATGCGGATCTCATAGGGTCTGTAGGCATCAACGCGCACCCTCATAAAGGGTAGGGGTGTTGTAGCTATCTGGGGTTTTTTCCTGATGGCATCGTACATTCCCATAATACTAGTAGTCTGGAGTAACATTTTAAACCCATCTTCGAGGCGTTCTCGTCTGACTGTTTCCAAGAGTCGACGTATTTCTGTGGGAATTGATTCGAAATGCGATTCTAGCATCCACTCCAATTTCTCCAATCCGCCTTTAAATACAAATCGTTCTTCGAATTCACGATTGGATTTTTCCGTTTCTTCGATTTTGGAAAGTTCATTCTTTGAAGGTTGAGCAGATGAGATGGAGCTATCTTCAAATGAGTGGTAAATTGTTTCCTCGTTTAAATCGTACTGCCAAGTTTCTTCAAAGGATTTTGAGTGCGTTTTAGGATAATTTTGTGTCCAATCTAAAGGGGGAGAGACCTCTTGGTTTTTGAAATATTTACAGACCTCTAAATCGTCCCAACCGCCTCTGCCTAGATATTTTACTAAAACGGAATTACCCGTAAATACAATGGCATAGGGTCCGTCAGGACCGTGTACATTTAATTCTTGAAAGAAAAACTGCATGTAAGTGGGACTTCCCAAGTTCCGCATAATCATGCTGGTAAGTTGGTTTTGGGGCTGTTGGTATTGATTTTCTTCTCGATAAAAAGGATAATAATAGCGCAGGAATGCATGCAGGGGTTCAATAATTTCCATATCGGAGTAGCCGTAGCTGTCTAAAGTGGAAACATAGGAAATGTTGTTTTTCCTCAATTGGTCCCATAGCGATGTGTTATTTCGGAAATAATTATAATCCTCGGCAAATTTGCCTTTAATGGTGAGTAGAGCCCAATGCATGTTAGCGTATAGCGAGTTGATTAATAAGGGTGTGTTGGTTTGTTTTTAGGCAGTTCAATGGGCGTGAATGGGGTAAATCCCACAACAATTTCCGCAAGGTTGTGGAAGTCGGTCGAGGGTGTTTTATGGGCTGATATTCGTGTTATGAAAAACGAAGTTATGAACGCAAAATACATTTTTTCCAGTGGTAAAACAAGTTTGGTACAGACCTACACGTTTGATTTTTATCGCGACATTAACGGTAGATGGTATATTGATTATCCCGAATATATCGATTCTGGATTCGGCACCAAAGCCAATTTAGAAATGGTAGCGGGCGCCGATACCATGTTGGAACATTATGCGCCAAATGGCAAAGCCAGGTGTACTTTTTCAAACGCGCCACTTGAAGCCTACGATATAAATTTAAGAAGGATTTTAGTTGATCCCTGGGGCGCCACGTACATGATGTCCGGATTTCCCTTTAAATCTGTTTGGCTTTGCAATGTATCCAAATTTATTTTCAAGGGTGCGCATCCGAAATCGCTTTACATCCACATTCTTTAAAAAACAAAACAATCAACTGTAATAAACACAAATTATGAAAAGCATCACTTTATTAATCATTGACGAGAGCGGATCCATGGCTGGAATGGAAAGTTATGTAAACGAAACCTATTTGGGAATCGTAAATCAAATTAAAACGGAGTTAATAGCAACTCCTGAACTGGAACAGTTCCTTGAAATTTGGACCTTCGAAGGGGAGAATATTAGGCAGCGCGTACCTTTTATGCAATTAAGCAGCAGCACGATTCCTTCAACATTGGAATACAAGCCTGGTTTTTCAACTCCATTATTCGATGCAATGGGTATTTCATTAACGGCTATGGACGCGCGCATTAAATCTGTGGAATCCCTAAAAGAATCCCATGTGAATGTATCCATTATTACCGACGGTATGGAGAATAGCAGCACCCGGTATTTGGGAAGGGACATCGCAAAAATGGTTGACTCCTTTAAGGAAAGCAATTGGAACTTTGCGTATTACGGCACCAATCACGATGTATTCTCCATTGCCAAGGATTTGAAGATGGACTATGTGAAATCTTTTGTGAAAGACGAAGAAGGATTTATGAAAAACCTCAACGTCATTAATGAAAGGTCGCATGAAAATCGACGTGCGTATATGAATAAATTTAAAAAATAGAACGGCTAATGCACTGTTAGTTTAGTCCGATAACGGGGGAGTGGCATCGTAAAGGTTACGATTAAAACACCAATATCTAATAAGCCCTTAAACCACCACGTTTACGATCCGATTCTTTACCACGATTACCTTTTTAGGAGCGTTGCCTTCCAACCACTTTAAAACGATTTCGTTTTCAAGCACCGCCGACTCGATATCTTTCGGGTCGGCATCGGTGGCAAAGGCAAGTTGTGTTCGGGTTTTGCCGTTGATGCTGATGGGATACGAAAAAGAGTCTTCCTTTAAATGCGCTTCGTCGTATTCTGGCCATTGTGCCGTATGAATGCTTTCCGAATGTCCTAAGCGCGACCATAGCTCTTCGCTGATATGAGGGGCAAAAGGCGCCATCAAGATCAACAAGGGCTCTAAAATGGCCTGTTTTTTGCACTTTAGTGAGGTCAGTTCATTGACACATACCATAAAAGCCGAAACCGAGGTATTAAAGCTCATTTGCGGGATGTCTTCCGACACCTTTTTGATGGTTTTATGTAGTATTTTTAATTCTTCTGGGCTTGCGGCTTCGGCAGATACCGCCCACTCTTCGCCTTCGAAAAACAAACGCCAAAACTTCCCAAGAAAACGAGAAACCCCTTCTATGCCATTGGTATTCCAAGGTTTGGAATCTTCCAAGGGACCTAAAAACATTTCATATAAACGCAGGGTATCGGCGCCGTACTGCGCACAAACATCGTCGGGATTGACCACATTGCCCCAACGTTTGCTCATTTTTTGTCCGTCTTCGCCCATAATCATGCCTTGATTGACCAATTTTTGGAAGGGCTCATCCCAACTGATATAGCCTAAATCGTGCAAAAATTTCGTCCAAAAACGGCTGTAAAGTAAATGGCCTGTGGCGTGCTCGCTGCCACCGACATATAAATCGACCTGCTTCCAATATTCCAAAGACTCGCTTCCTGCGAAGGCATTTTCGTTGTTAGGATCTATATATCGTAAGAAATACCAGCTGCTGCCTGCCCAACCGGGCATGGTATCGGTTTCGCGTTTTCCTTTCGGATGTTGTACCCATTCGTTTAGGGCTGCGAGCGGACTTTCACCAGTTCCGGTGGGTTTGTAGCTTTCTACCTTAGGTAATTCTACGGGAAGCTCTTCTAATAATTCGGGTGTATCGTTGTGGTAAACTATCGGGAACGGTTCGCCCCAGTAACGTTGTCTACCGAAACCGGCTTCGCGTAATTTGTAGTTGACTTTACGGGTTCCAATACCGCGATTTTCTACTTCTTCGATGGCCTTTTTGATGGCTTCTTTTACGGTAAGTCCGTTTAGGAATCCAGAATTAAAACAGATGCCGTCTTTGCTGCTAAGGGCTTCTTTTAGGGGAAGCTCTATATCGGTTTCTTTGGGCTGAATTACTGCAATTACGGGTAAATCAAATTTAGTAGCAAACTCGAAATCGCGTTCGTCATGGGCGGGAACTGCCATGATAGCTCCAGTGCCGTAGCCGGCTAAAACATAATCGGAAGTCCAAACTGGAATGGCTTCTTGGTTAAACGGATTAATGGCATAAGCCCCGGTGAAAACACCCGTTTTTTGGGTGTCGGCCATGCGTTCGATTTCGGATCTGTTTTTTGCGATTTCCGCATATTTTGATACCTCATCCCGCTGTTCTGGCGTACAAATGTCTAATAAATAAGCGGTTTCGGGAGCTAAAACCATATAAGTAGCTCCAAAAAGGGTGTCGGGACGTGTGGTGAATACACGGACCACTTGGTTGTGATTTTGAATTTGGAAATCGATTTCGGCGCCTTCGCTGCGACCGATCCAATTGCGTTGGATTTCTTTTATGGAATCGCTCCAATCGATGCGATTGAGTCCCTCGAGCAATCTGTCGGCATATGCCGTAATGCGCAGGCTCCATTGTTTCATTTTC
>JBIKIM010000129.1:0-4627 GCA_044361605.1 Bacteroidia bacterium
TAGAGTGCAGAGTGCAATGTAAATGGGTTCGAGGCTAGATGGGTTTAAATTCATAATTTATCATTCATAATTCATAATTCACCATTCATAATTCACCATTCATAATTCACCATTCATAATTATATTTGTCTATGAACATTTCCCGCAACACCACCATCGCCGCTACCGTTATCGCAGCCGTTTCGATACTTAGCTACAGTTATTTGCATCGGTTTCAATATTCTGAATCCAATAATATTACCGTAAAGGGCCTAGGAGCTACCGATTTTAAATCCGACTTAATCGTTTGGGAAGGAAGTTTTAATGCGGAAAATAAAACATTAAACGATGCCTATGCTCAACTTTCTGCCGACAGAGACGTGGTTAAAAACTTCCTAAAAAACAAAGGAATATCCGATAAGGAAATGATTTTTGGAGCGGTATCAACCTCAGAACGAACAAAAAATATATTCAATTCAGAGGGTAATGTTATCGGAGAGGAATTTATGGGGTACCGCTTAAGACAAAGCGTTCGGATTGAGTCTAAAGATTTGGAAAAAGTAGAATTGGTTTCCCGCTCCATAACCGAAGTACTCAATAATGGCGTCGAGTTTTATTCAGAAAGTCCCAGTTACTTTTATACCAAATTACAAGATTTAAAGCTCGACTTAGTGTCAAAAGCTACCGAAGATGCCAAAACCAGGGCCAATATCATCGCCAAAATGGGCGGCGCATCCATAGGCGATTTAAAAACGGCCGAAATGGGTATTTTTCAAATTGTTGGACAAAATTCCAATGAAGAATACTCTTGGGGCGGATCCTTCAATACAAGCGCTAAATTCAAAACCGCTTCGATTACGATGGACCTAACCTACGAAATCAAGAATTAATAAAGGCACCAAGCCCGCCAAGTCATCTTTTTATAATCCGTAACAACTTTCTCATGCCGCTTTCGTCTTATATCTTATGAACCCTTTAAATCGAATCCGTGCGGTTGTTTTTGCTTTTCTTTTTTCCTTCTGGGGGAAATCGGTCACGGCTCAAACCTATTTTCCACCCGTAAACACGAACCAATGGGATACCCTTTCTCCCGATCGTTTGCAATTTTGTCCCGATCGTATCGATAGCCTATACAAATTTCTCGCAGCCTCAAACAGCAAGGCCTTTATATTACTCAAAGACGGGAAAATTGTATTAGAACGCTACTTTGGACGCTTTACCCAAGATTCTGTTTGGTATTGGGCCTCGGCGGGAAAAACATTAACAGCCAGTTTAATTGGCATTGCGGAAAGTAAAAAACAGCTCGCTATTGGAGATGCATCCTCTTTATACCTCGGTTCGGGGTGGACATCCCTGTCCAAGTCGCAAGAAGATTCCATCTCGATTTGGCATCAATTAACCATGACCAGCGGCTTAGATGAATCTAAGAATCCCGACTGCACCGATCCCTCTTGTTTAACCTACACTGCACCTGTAGGCACTCGTTGGTCCTATCACAATGCGCCTTACACGCGCCTAGATCAGGTCATTGAAGCAGCTTCGGGTCAAAAAATCAATACGTTTTTAGCCCAACAATTATCCGTTAAAACCGGTATTAATGGACTCTATGTGCGGTTGGGTTACAACAATGTATTTTTTTCCAAAGCGCGTTCTATGGCTCGATTTGGTTGGTTGTTGCTGAACAAAGGCGAATGGTCGGACAATCAAATTATTCCGGAATTGTTCGTTTCGCAAATGGCTCAAACATCGCAAAATCTAAATCCGTCCTATGGGTATCTCACTTGGTTGAACGGAAAAAGCCATCACATGTTACCGGGTTTGCCCTATTTATTTAATGGGACTTTATCGCCTCCGGCTCCCAATGATGCATACGCGGCACTTGGTAAAAACGGTCAAATGTTGCAAATAATTCCCTCCAAAAATATGGTATGGATGCGCATGGGCGAAAGTCCCGACGATAAAAATCCACTAATAAGTGTTACTTATGCCGACGATGTTTGGAATTACATCAATGCGCTGAACTGTGAAAATGCAGCCCAAGAAGGAATCTCCGGAAAAAGTAAAATAGACCTATATCCGAATCCCGTTGTAAGGGGTGGTTACATCAAGTTTTCGACTTTTTTAACGTCCGAAATGGATGTTTACGATGTTTACGGGCGTTTGTGGGCGCAAGAAAAGTCCGGATCTGAGTCGCTCCGAATACCCGAAAACTGGCCAATAGGTTGCTATGTGGCCGTGCCTAAAAACGGACAAAAAGCGCAGCGATTTGTGGTAATTCCCTAAAAGAGCCCTTACATTTTTTCAACCGTTTCAATACCCAGCAGGCCAAGGGCATGCTGCATAACTTGGGCATTGAACTGGCATAACTGCAATCGGAAATTGCGTTTATGGGTATCGGTTTCTTTCAGGATGGGCAGTTCGTTATAAAAGCGGTTGAAGGATTTCGCCAAATCAAGTGCATAATGACAAACAACGGCCGGACTGTATTCGGCATTGGCCTTGATAAGGGTTTCTCTGTAGGCTTTTAGTTGTTTCAGATTGTCTATTTCTGCTGCGTGTAGGTGTATGTCGGAAACAGGCAGTTCCCATCCGCTCGGGGCTTGTCGCAGCATGCTTTTTATGCGCGCATAGCTGTATAGTACAAACGGACCGGTATCGCCTTGGAAATCAATACTTTCTTCAGGGTTAAAAAGCATGCGCTTTTTGGGATCTACTTTCAGGATGAAGAATTTCAAAGCGGCGAGTGCCAAACGTTCGTAGAGTTCTTGGAGTTCTGATTCGCTTAAGCCGTCTGTTTTTCCTAATTCTTGTGTTTTGGCTTTGGCGGTATCGACCATGTCTTGCAAAAGGTCATCGGCATCCACTACCGTGCCTTCGCGACTTTTCATTTTACCGGTAGGCAAATCCACCATTCCATAGCTCGCATGATACATGCCCGGTGCGTAGCTACGGCCCAATCGCGACATAATAAGGAACAAGACCTTGAAATGATAATCTTGCTCGTTACCAACTACATAGATACTTTTTTGAATTTGGTGATCTTCGTATTTCAGATCCGCCGTTCCCATATCTTGGGTAATATAAACGGAGGTACCATCAGACCGCTGTACCAATTTTTGATCAAGTCCTGCATCGCTCAAATCGATCCATACAGACCCGTCTTCTTTTTGGTAAAATACCCCTGTTCGGAGTCCTTCCTGTACCAAGTCTTTACCCAGTTTATAGGTATTAGATTCGTAATAATAGGCATCAAATGCTACGCCGAGTCTTTTGTAGGTCGCATTAAAGCCGGTGTAAACCCACTGATTCATGGTTTCCCACAAGTGTCGAACTTCGGGATTTTCAGCCTCCCAATCGCGGAGCATTTGCTGACAGCTGCGCATCAATTCGGAATCATTGCGGACCAATTCTTTAAGCGCATCTTGCGCTTTGGCTTGGCTCTTTTCATCGGTTGCGGCGTTCAACTGTTCAAGAATAGCCCGGTAACGCGTTTGGGTTACTTCGTTGGTTGCGATGAACGTGCCTTCGATAGCCGATTGCAACTCGGGGGCCGTTTGTTCTTTAAGTGCGGACTCAAAAATCACGTAATATTTTCCCACTAAATGGTCGCCTTTAAGGCCACTACTTTCTGGGGTTTCGTTTTGACCAAATCGTTGCCAGGCGAGCATACTTTTACAAATATGGATGCCACGATCGTTGACTAAATTGGCCATAACCACATCGTTACCGCCGGCTTTTAATATTTTGGACAGGCTATAACCGAGTAAGTTATTTCGGATATGTCCTAGGTGCAAGGGCTTGTTGGTATTGGGGGAAGAGTATTCCACCATGATTTTATTTCCCCCAAAAGAAAATGGAGCAAAAGGGCTGTGGTTCCATTGGTC
The DNA here is from genome assembly GCA_044361605.1 of Bacteroidia bacterium. Lineage (GTDB taxonomy): Bacteria > Bacteroidota > Bacteroidia > NS11-12g > UBA955 > VMCP01. Next base: position 3,864 of record JBIKIM010000129.1, read on the forward strand.
TTGATGAAACTGCATCCAAACGTTGGGATTCACGACTAAATTAAGGAATCCTTTAATTACATTGTATTCGGAAACGAGAGCGCTGTGATTCTGGAGGTATTGTCCGATGATTTCGGCTGTATTTTCCGGATTTTGTTGGGAAATTTTTAGGTAGGGAAAAACCACTAAGGTATAATCGCCTTGAAAAATGGGTTTGGTTTTTTCAATTTGTGCTTGGGGATACGGTTGTTCACCAAAAAGGGCCACGAGGGCTAACTGAATTTCACCTAATAAGGCCGATTCCAATTCCATGTTACAAAGATAGTTTTTTAGCGGGGGTGTTTCCACGATTTATTCGTGGTGGTAGCCACTTCCTTTGGCGATTTGGCTACTGCGATACAGTTGTTCGGCCACCAATAAACGGGCAATATGATGGGGGAATACCAAATCGCTTAATTTCCAGCTCGGGTATTGGCGCCGGGCTTCTTCCGTAAACCCATAGGCCCCGCCGATGGCGATAAGGATGTTGCCTCGGTTATGGGCGAGGTTTTGTTCGAGGAATTGGGTAAATGCCGGCGAGGTATAGGAGGTTCCACGCTCATCGCAAAGCAATAATATATCAAGTGGCTTTAGGAGCTTTTCAATACTTTGGGTTTCTTTTTTCTTTTGTTCTTCGGGATTTAGGGATTTGGATCCCGCGATTTTCACCAAAGAAAAAGAAAAAATTCCCCGCGTTTTTCGCAAAAAATCCTCACAAAGGGCATCTATGTGAGGATTTTTGTGGT